>NZ_JAJCNF010000042.1:0-20454 GCF_020560945.1 Dorea sp. 210702-DFI.3.125 | reverse complement strand
AAATATAGAGTTTTCAAGGTACAAGTCCCATTTTGGGTATGGGAAGTCTTTATTATTAACATTATCCTTGCACTAACATTACTGGAGTGTATTTGGGGAATGTTAAGATAATTGTTGTTTGGACTTGGAGCCGTGTTTGTACTGGTTATAGCAGGAGCGGCTTTTTATAAGGGAATGTACTAAAAAAGGAACCTGCAAAAAACAGATTTCTTAAATGAGGGAAAATCCATGTCGAAGAATAACCGGATCATCTACCAGACGGAACTTCTGTGGCAGGTTGGCTAACTTTGTTATGAAATCAATGAATATACAATTAATGCTAGCAAGATAAATGCAACTATTATCAGGAAGGAATAAAAAGTCAGAATGAATATAATGAAAAAAATATATAAAGAATCAGACATTAGAAATGATTACAAAAAACTGACGAAGCTCTTGATTGAGCGGGATATGACGATTACAACAATGGAATCTGCGACTTCAGGGCAGATTGCGTCACTGATTACGGATACCGAAGGCTCATCGGCAGTGTTAAAAGGAGCTTTTGTCACCTATTGCAACGAAGCAAAAATCATGCAGGGCGTTCCTGCCGAGATTCTGGAGAAGTATACGGTATATTCGAAAGAGACCGCAGAAGCAATGGCGAAGGCCTGTACAAAAGCGTATAAGGCCAATATCGGAATCGGTGTGACCGGAACAATGGGGAATGTAGATCCGGCGAATCTGGAAGCATCTGTGCCGGGGCAGGTATATTTTGCAATTGAACTTAATGGAGAGGTTATGTCTTATTATTTTGAATTGCAGCCACAGCCTACAAGACTTGCTTATAAGCTGGCGGTTGCAAAGGAAATTTATGATGCCTTGATGGAGAGATTATAGGATTGTGGGAGTACGCTTGCGAACAATCCGTGGGTATCATAGTAGGGAGCTCTTGATCCCTGACATTGGATATTAAAAAAGGAAGGATTTCTTCTGCTATAGCAGAAGAACCTTCCTTTTGCACGTACTTTTTTGATATTATTTATTCAACTTCTTCCGGTTCCATGCTTCGAATATGTTCCTCAATTTTTATGAGTTCATATTTCTGACTATATTCTGCCAGATAGGTCTTATATTCTTTCGTGTCGGAAGGATATACTCTTGAGTTGTGAATGTGGATATCCACAGGCTCTTCGCTGTTCTTTGACAGTGCTACCATTGCGCTTGCGCAGTGGGCAGAGATACGTGTGAAGCTGTTCAGGATATCCGAATATACCGTCCCTTCTTCCAGGCCACAGGCTCCGTTGCTCATGCGTTCAACGTGGCGGATCTTGAGTTCATCGCACAAAGTTGTAATGACCATTCCAAGTGGCGCAACTCTCTGGGAGAGTTCTTTATCATTTTCCAAAAACGCTTTGCAAGTTGTATTAATCTCCTCGCGGACAGCTTCCATAACAACATTCAGTTCATCCCATGCTTCTTCGGAAAATTGTGTTTTGTTCTCATTCATCTCATTAGACATATGGGCGATGCATGCAGCATGGTCTCCAATCTGTTCGAAGTCATTAATCATATGTAGATAAAGAGAAACCTGTCTTGTCTGAACAGAATTCATCGGATGCTTGGTAAGCTTAATCAGATAGTCACCCAGACGGGATTCATAGCGGTCGATCAGGTCTTCTTTTCTCTGTACCTTATCGAACTTGCCAAGTTGGAAATCATTCAAAAGGTTCATGGCGCGGTTTACATTTTTACGAAGTTTTCTTGCCATACCGCTCATAGCACGGTGACACTGTCCGAGTGCAAGTGCAGGGTAGTCAAGAAGACGCTCCTCAAGAAGATCAAAGTCTGCTTCATCTTCCAGTTCTTCCGCACTGTCTTTAACGAACCAGCATACAAGCTGCTCCAGTTTTGGGATAAATGGAAACAAAATACAGACTGTTACAAGACGGAAAACCGTATTTAAAAGTGCGATGGCCACTGGCGTCATAATCGTATTCAGGAATGAAAAATGTACAAATGCATTGATGATATAGAATCCGATTGACCAAAGCAACATTCCAAAGGTATCATTCAGCAAGTATACAAGAGCAGTTCTTTTACCATTTTTATTCGCTCCGATTGCGGAAATCAGAACCGGGCAGGAAGCTCCGACACCGATACCGAGGATAATCGGAAATGCACTGGAAAATGTAAGCAGTCCTGTTACAGATAAAGCCTGCAATACACCGACTGTTGCTGAGGCACTCTGCAGGATGGCGGTAAATACAATACCTACCAGGATACCAATGACTGGGTTTGAAAATGTTGTTAACAGATCCATAAATACTTTGCTTTCTCGAAGCGGTGCGACGGCTCCGCTCATGGTCTGCATACCGGTCATGAGGATCGCAAATCCAAGCATGATGTTCCCGATATTCCGGTGGACGGTTCTTTTGCTCGCCATTCTAAGAATAATACCGATAACTGCTACAACCGCAGCGATTGTGGCAGATGACAGGATACTTGCAATTCCGTTAGATCCTTCTATATAAGAAAGACATAAGATCCAACCGGTAATACTGGTTCCGATGTTGGCTCCCATGATGATACCGATGGCCTGGCGAAGCTTCATCATACCAGAGTTAACAAAACCGATAACCATGACAGTCGTTGCTCCGGAAGACTGGATAACGCTTGTAACGGCTGTACCAAGTGCGACTCCCTTCAGTGGCGTATTGGTCATTTTGTAGAGAAATGCTTCCAGTTTATTACCGGCAACCAGTTTGAGTCCATCCCCCATCAAAGACATACCGAACAGGAATAAAGCAACTCCGCTTAACAATGACAATACCATAGAAAATATTCCCATAATTTCTCCTTTGTCGTCAGTTATTTACATACACTTAACTTTCTTTTTAAATTTTCTTAACACTACCTTTCTATTATGTCACGTTAAAACCGGAATTACAATTTAATCTTATTGAAAGAATAAAAAAATGTAAGATTATACAAAAAAATACCTGCTCACAGGGAACAGGTATGACAAAATCATGAGATATTTTGCTCGAAAATATGTTGTTTTACGATAATGCCGAGGCATTCTTGAATTTTAACGTGTCAGAATCTTTACAGATGTATCTTCATATCCTTGCGCCAATGAAAATATATCCTTTAATCCATCTGTGATGTAAACAGTTCCATCGGTTGCCACGAACACGGCTTCGAAGTCATCACTTTCTGCCCAGAGGTCATACGCTTTATCCAGACCCATAACAAATAGCGAAGTGGAGAGGGCATCGCAAATTCCTCCTTTGTCCCCTACGACTGTGACGGACAGAAGCCCGCTCTTGGCAGGGTGTCCGGTAGCAGGATTCATAATATGCCAGTAAGTATGCCCGTCCTGTTCAAAATAACGCTCGTAACCGCCGGAGGTCACAACGGCCTGGTCGGTGACGGACAGTCCCATCATGGCAGTGTCTGGATTTTTCGGGTCCTTGATGCCGATGATCCAGGCGGATCCGTCCGGCTTAGAACCGATCGTCTGTACATTTCCGCCAAGGTTCAGAAGCGCGGAAGTGACACCTTTGTCGCGCAATGTCCGGGCTGCAAGTTCACCTGCATAGCCCTTGGCAATACTGCCAAGATCAATGGTCATACCTTCCGAAATTGTGACATTTCCAGATGCTTCGTCATATTGGATCTGTGTGTAATCTACTTTAGTCAGAAGCGTCTGAATTGTCTCCTCGTCAGGAACCTGATAGCTTCCGGTTGTAAATCCCCATGCTTTTACGATTGGGTAGATGGAAATATCCAGAACACCGTTGGTACGCCGGCACATTTCAAGAGCATTTTTCATCAGAGTGTCAGCTTCACCGCTTAGAATTCCGGAACCATTTTCATTGATTTTATAAATCTCACTGTCAGAATCTGTGACAGACACTTTCTTTTCCAGATCTGTGATAACATTCTGCGCGTCCTGTAAAAGACTTTTATCACCGTAAATACGAAAATCCATAGTCGTATCCATGGCGAAAAATGTATCTGAAACCGGCTCAGATGTTGATTCCTGAGCCTGCTTGGAACATCCGCATATTAATATTGTAAGCATAAGTAACACAGGTATGCACTTTTTCATGTCACGTCTCCTTAGAGTAAAATAAAACGAAATAATATTGTTACAATGTAAATTATAAAATAAACAAAGAAATATATATGTTTAATTAAGAATAATTATCAATAAATAAATATAAAATTGACAGTTATGGGAATTATTGGTAGCATTTTGTATTGTAGTTAGAATCTACTAACAAAGCTTTGATTAATATAGCATGAAAGGAGGATTACGGCAATATATTTTGTGTGATTAAAACGAAAAAAATTATCAACAAAATTCAGAAAATAATGAAGGAGAGACAAATGAAAAAGAATTGGAAAAGAATTGCATCACTGTTTCTGTCAGTGTTACTTTTACTGTCCATGACAGTTACTCCTGTAATGGCAGCAGAGGGGAAAGCAGCACCGACGGAAGTAAAATCATGTACGGTAACTGGCTTTATGCCAGAGTATATGGCTTTGGAATTTGAAGATACAGACTGGATGAATAAGATCAGCAGCGTCACAGTAAATGAGATAGAATATACAAAAGGTACGCTTGGCTGGGGAAGCAGTGGAAATCTATGGGAAGTAGGAAGTGCTATGGGAGTATATGGAAGCTATACCGCGTTAAAACTTACCAACCCTTCTTATCCAGCGACCATTAAAATAACAGCAGAGGGGTATCAAGACTTAAACTTAGAAGTGACGAAAGATACTTCAACATATCCGTATGTGTACACAGCAACTGTAAAGAAAGATACAACTGGCGGAAATACAGAGGCTACATACACAGCGATGGCAAAGAAAGCTTCTAACGGTACAGTAGCACTGGATAAAGATAAAGACCTGAAAGCAGGAGATACAGTGACTGTAACAGCAACACCGGCTGAAAACTACGAGATTGATGCAGTGACAGTAACAACTGAGAACAATAAAAATGTTGACGTGACCGGTTCTGGAGAAACTTATATATTTACAATGCCGGCAGAAAATGTCACAGTATCCGCGACATTTAAGGAGAAAGCACCGGCACAAAATGGTGCAATTGAATTAAGCCAGGTCAGCATTGGAACAGATTACTTTGGGAATAACTGGGAACTTGAATTCAAAAATGCAGATGGTTATGTAGGGAAAATTACAGATGTGAAGGTAAATACTACAGCATGGGAAGAGAAGTCCTATAGCTTGTCAGCAGGTGGAGCATACAAAAAAGATACAGATAACAATAAACTTATCTTTGCAACAAAAGACTTTGTCGCTAATCCTGAAATTCCAGCATTGAAGAGCGGAGATGTAGTTGCAATTTCTGCAAATGGATATGATGATCTGACATTTAAGCTTGTCATTGATACAAATGGAAATGCTTCTCTTGTAGAAGATGATGGCAAGGGAGATCCATACGAGCTTCATGTAAAAATCGAAGGAGAATTTGAGGCGGCAATCGTAGGACAGAAAGATTATGATGGAGTGTCCAGCGCCAGTGTCGGCGGTTCCTCAAGCAACAAGAACAGTGCAGTGAAAGTATACGGCGCACTGGTAGAAAAAGGAAAAGACGTTGCTGACAAGGATTGGGAAGAGCTGGATAATGTGGCTAAGATTAAATTGAATGGAAGCAAATGCAGTGTTAGCATCGTTCCGGACACAGAAAAAGGAACATCTGCAGACAGTGACAGCGGTATGCAGGGCGTATATATGACGATCAGCAGTGATCTGACACTTAGCGGTACGCCAAAAGATCCTGGAAGTTATCTGGTTTCCGTGTCTATTGAGGATCAGCAGGGACGCAGCGCAGTCAGCAACACACTGCCATTCAGAATTTACAGCGGCGAGGAAACGCTTGCAGACCAGATGAAGAAAGAGAATTTTAAAGATTATGGAAATGGACTCTATGCATGGGATATTATGGAACCATGGGCAATCAGTAAATTTGGAAGTAATGTAAACGGTGAGGAAGAGAGCGTTCGTGTGCCAGCGTATTTGGAGGCATGGTTCGGTTCCCACGAGAGCGGAACTTACGGATATCTGGGGTATGACATTCCGTGGAAGCAGGTCGTAGCTGGAAATATTCCTCAGACACTTTATATTCCGAGTGGATGCAATCTGACACTGACAAATATGGAAGTACTCAGCAGTGTACATATTATTGTAGAAAATGGTGGTAAACTGACGCTTTCTGATTCTGTTGTACAGGGAATTATCGATGTACAGAGCGGAGGAACATTTTCTATGAACTATGATTCTTTCAACAACGAATTTACAACAGGAGCGTCTCTGTGTGGACAACTTCGTCTTGCAGACGGTGCTGCTTTGGAAAATGCAGCAATTTACTCTCACGCAAATTATCTTGCAAACGGAGATCTGACAGATCGTACAACTTCTGAGCCGGTTGCAGTGGCAAATGGAAATGTAACCGTAAAGGGTACGGTAGCTATATTAGGTGATGATGGCGGAAGCGATATCGGACAGACAGCACTCCGTGTAAATGGAACATTAACTCTGGCAGATAAGGACACAACACTTGTAGCTTACGGCGGAAGCGGAAAGACTCTGCTTTATACAGACGGTGGAACAGCCATTGACATTACAGAAGGCAGCCAGATTACAGGAGATGGAAAGTTAGTTGCAATCGGTGGAGATGTTCTCTGGGGAAATGGTGGAAATGCTGTATCCGGAAAAGGAACAATTGCAACGAAAAAAGTATTCCTTCAGGGAGCAACCGCTAATACATCTAACAAAGCAGAGGCTGGAAAAGCAATTGATGGAGATGTAAAAGTTATCAGTTCCAGCACTCATATTGAAGACGGAACAATGATCAGCGGTGCTGAGAATGATCCGTTAGCCGATTTGTACTGGAAAGCAGGAATTAATGCACTGCCTCCATTAGAGAAGTTTACAACAACAGATAACGGAAATAATGATTCCGATAATGGCGATAACGGGGATAACGGGGATAACGGAAATAACGGTTCCAGCAACGGAAATACTGGCAATAATAGTAACTCCGGAAACAATGGTAACACAGGTAATAGTGGTGATTCTGGAAATAGTGGAAAGATTACATCAGCAACTAAGACTGCAGCAAATGTGAATACAGTTAAGACAGGAGATACAAACAATGTATTACTCTGGGCAGCACTCTTTGTAGTTTCCTGTGCAGGAATGGCAGGTATTACAGTAGTTGCTAAGAAAAGAAAATAGTATACAGCAGATGTAAATTTGCTAATATAAAAATGCGACCGGCATGAATGTCGGTCGCAAAAATATTCTATACTAGAAGTCCTTCCTGATTTGCTAATGAGAAAGCAGTGCTTGCATAGCCTAAAATATTAGCCGGTGATTTTTGATTCTCTGTAAGTATGTATCAACAGTGGTAATTCTGCTACCAGCATTCCAATCCAGCCTGCCAGGTAGGAGAATGGCAGTGCTTCAATTCCAAATCCCCATACAAGAACGAGCGGTGCGGCAACAAGAACCCGAAGCCCCATATTGACAAAACTGCTGATCAGGGTAATCTTCAAATCACCGATTCCACGGAAGAATCCCTGAAGTCCATTGGTGATAGCCGGCAAGATATACATTATGGAAATCAGGTGCAGATAAGTAACACCGTGCCCGATAACTTCCTCATCTTTCACAAAGAGCATCATCAGATGTCTTGCAAAAACAAAACAGACAATAAAAATGAGGATGCCGTAAATGGTCTCCAGTACCAGTCCACATCGGAAGCCTTCACGCATCCGGTCATTTCTTTTCGCCCCCTTATTCTGCGCCATAAGTGCTGTCATGGCGTGGGCTATATTCTGCTCCGGGGTATAGGCAAAGTCATCAATCCGGTTGACCGCGGTAAATGCAGCGGCAACAGACACACCCATAGTATTAACAATTGCCTGAACACCGATTTTTCCGAGCTGTACAGTTGCTTGTTGCATTGCAGATGCCCAGCCGTATGCAATTGTACGCTTTAACAGGGAACGATCGAAAATGAGCCATTTCTTTCCTAATTGAAGGAGTGGTACTTTTTTCTGCACATAGATAATACAGAAAATACAACACAGTGCCTCACTGATAACAGTGGAAACAGCGCAGCCATTACTTCCTGCTTTCAGTACAATGATAAAAAACATATCTCCGAAAACATTAAGAATCGCACTTATGATCAAAAAATACAGTGGTGAATTACTGTCTCCGAGGGCTCTTAATGTACTGGAGAAAAAATTATATAAAAATGTAAACATAAGTCCTACAAATATGATGCGAAGGTAAGAAGTCGTCATATCCAAAATAGATGCGTCTACCTGTAGCAATCTGAGAAGTGATTTCGCAATTCCAATACTGAGAATGGTTAGAATTACAGAAAATACAGATCCTGAAATCATAGTCGTACTGATCTGGCGTGAGAGAGTATCGTAATCTTTCGCCCCGTAATACGTGCCGATCAGAATACTCGCGCCCATGCACAGACCATTCAGAAACAGAATGACCAATGTCGTGACCGGATTGCAGATACCGACCGCAGCCAGTGCCTCTTTTCCGATAAAATGTCCCACAATAATGCTGTCTACGGCGTTGTAAGTAAGCTGGAACAGATTTCCCAGTATAAGTGGAATTGTAAATCTAATAAGCATGGGCATAATCTTACCCTTCGTCATATCCTGTGTCATAATATCTCTCCCTGGTGTAAAACTAAACAGCGCAGGATATCCGCTCATATAAATGAAACAGTTTTCCTGCGCTTTTGATGATATTACTTCCATGTCTATTCGTCAATTGAAATCTTTACCTGAGATGAATCCCGTTTATTAATCATTGATCATAATCCGAATGATTTCTTCATTTGTCTCTTTCATGCCGTCTTTTCCGAGACGTCCTACATTATCAATGGTTCCCTCGATTCCTTTTGTGATGATGCCATCACCGGCGTAGAACTGCTGCCCCTGCAGGTACATATTGTAACCAAGTATTCCGGCATCTACGGAAGCTGCGATTTTGGCTGCACAGGAAGCTTTTGCTCCGTCACAGACCATACCGGATACGATCGCGAGTGCGTTGACAACAGTATGGATTACTTCTTCATATCCACCGCCGCACAAGTATGCGATTCCGGCTCCGGCAGCGGCTCCGGCGCTGACAGCTCCGCAGTAAGCAGAGAGGCGCCCGATTCCGGTTTTCTGGTGGATTGCGATCAGATTGGAAAGTGCCAGTGCGCGGTAAGTCTTATCTTCGTTAGTGTGTAGCTCTTTTGCATATTCCAGAACAGGGAGAGAACAGGTCATTCCCTGATTTCCACTTCCGGAGTTGATAACGACCGGAAGCTCACAGCCATTCATTCGCGCATCAGATCCGGCAGCAGCGCGAGCTTTTGCGCGTGTGCGGACGTCGTTGCCGTAAGTATTAAGAAGTACAGTTCCAATATTTGCACCGTAATTTCCGGCGAGTCCTTCATCGGCGATTGCGCTGTTATACTCAATCTGACGGGACAGGACTTCACGGATATCGTCGATGTCAGCCATATTAATAAAATCCCAGATAGACTTTACATCCAAAAGAGTACGGTCAGTCAGTCCTTCTTCGCTTGCACCTTCAACTGGTACATAGTGAAGGATTTTTCCATTTTTTTCAATTCTTACAATGTTTGTATGATAGTTGGCAATACGGACTTTAGCAGAATCCTTTCCGGCAAATACTTCAACGATGATGTCGAAGATACAGCCGTTATCAATATGCTCGACGGTAATCTCGGTTTCTTCGAGATACTTTGCCATTTCTTTTGTCTGTGCTTCTGTTACATCAGAGATAACTTCCAGTTCTTTAGAAGCATCTCCGGCAATGATTCCGGCTGTAGCAGCGGCCGGAATTCCTTTTAAATGATTCGTGTTCGGAACGATTACACTTTTTACATTTTTAATAATGCTTCCGCTTGCTCCGATATGTACGCGCTCCGGTATGCAGCCCAGCACTTCACGGGCTTTGGCAGCAGCGTAAGCCAGAGCAATTGGCTCGGTACACCCCATAGCCGGTATTAATTCTTCTTTTAATATCTGGATATATGCCTGATATTTAATATCTTCTTTTGTCATGAAAACCTCCAAATGCCAGTTTTCTCCTGGCAATAATAAAAAAATGTGTTATTTTATTGAACCATATTTTCGGGGAAAATGCACCTGTTATTTAAAAATTTGATGAAATTAAATGTTGTAAGAAATACTGATGATATTATAACATATTTTTCTGCATATTCCTGCAATCCATATCGCAGCAATGGTGGTAATAGTAGATTAGAGATAATTATAGGGTGTGAGGACATACTATGACAGAGGGGGAGATAAGGCAGTCGTAGAGGTCGCAAGAGATGGACTTCAGGTAGTAGAAGCATTTAAAAACAGCCGGGAGGGCGAACTCGAAGCAATCCTTATGGATATTATGATGCCGAATATGGATGGAATTGAGGCAACAAAGACGATTCGAAGTCTTGACCGTGCTGATGCAAAAAGTATCCCAATCATTGCCATGACAGCAAATGCATTTGTAGAAGACATGAGAAAGACAAAAGAAGCAGGTATGAATGAACATCTGACAAAACCTGTAGATGGTGAAAAATTACTTCAGGTACTTTACAGGTATAAAAAAACAGGGCTTTAATATAAAAGAACAGGAATAACACCGGCACAGATACCGGTGTGAGAGGAGAGATTTATGAGCCACATAGCAGACTGGCTACGGCAATCGGACATAATTATTTCAAATTGAAGCTGAAGTGTTGAGAGATGGCAAGAACCGGAAAGTAAAAATTATGCTTCGTTATGAGTGGATTTACAGAAAGCCTGAAAAAAATAGATAAAAATGTATTTAAGTTTTAGTATATCCATGTATTGACATGAGGTTATAATATTTATAAAATACAGACAGAAAGGGAGCGTGAAAAAAATGAAAATCGCATTATTAGAACCAATTGGAGTATCAAAAGAAGTTATTGATGAGTTATCAGCACCGATTACAGAAAAGGGACATGAATTCGTATATTATGATACCAAAACAACAGATCCGGCAGAACTTGCCAAGAGAAGTGAAGGCTGCGACATTGTTATGATTGCTAACAATCCGTATCCGACAGAGGTTGTAGAGAAAGCGGACGCACTGAAGATGTTATCTGTAGCATTTACAGGAATTGACCACATCGGAACAGACAAGTGTAAAGAGAAAAATATTATGATCTGTAATGCAGCAGGGTACTCAAACCAGACAGTTGCCGAGCTTATCATTGGTATGGCGATTGACGCATTAAGACATGTAGTAAAAGCTGACGGACTTGTAAGAAATGGTGGAACAAGTGCAGGCCTTGGCGGAAAAGAAATCTGCGGAAGAACGGTCGGAATTATCGGACTTGGACAGATTGGACTCATGGCAGCAAAATTATTCCAGGCATTTGGCGCTAAAGTTATTGCTTACAACAGAAGTGAGTCTGAGGAAGCAAAAGCACTTGGAATCGAGTATAAATCATTAGAGGAAGTATTATCAACAAGTGATATCGTATCACTGAACCTTCCACTGAATGCAGAGACGAGAGGATTCCTGTCAGCAGATAAGATTGCACTTATGAATGAGAACACAATCTTCATCAACTGTGCAAGAGGACCGATCGTAGACAACGAGGCACTTGCGAAAGCGCTGAATGATGGCAAGCTTGGATATGCATGCGTTGACGTATTTGATATGGAGCCGCCGATCCCGGCAGATTATCCATTGCTTCAGGCTAAGAATACATTATTGACACCTCATCAGGCATTTATCTCCGAGGAGTCTATGGTAAGAAGAGCAAAGATTGTATTCGATAACGTGACCGCTTATCTTGGCGGCAAGCCGGTCAACGTATGTAAGTTGTAAGAATAAAAAAAGACATAAAAATAGAGAATGATATAGTACTTTGATAATTTCACATATTTACAAAGTTCTAAGTATGAAAGGCAGTTTCGTAAAAGTCAGCCAAATAGAGCAGACTTACCGAAACTGCCTTTTGTTGCCAAGCATACGACAAAAAGGTCCGGTGGACCTTTTTTAGTTTGAAATCTGTACTAAAAGTTTGAAAATTCAGTTTATATGTCACAAAAAGATGTAAACGCTTACACAAATAAAAATTAAAACTTCTAAAACTATAAGGGAAAATAAAAACAGCCAAGAACTTGTGGATATTGTACAAAAATAGATACAATAATTTGTCGGAAAAGTCAATAAAAACGACCTTGCTTTCGTCAAGATTTTGACATATACTTTATAACAGAATGTAAGCTCTTACACAATGAAGGAGTGAGAGGCTGAAAAAAATATAACAGTTAACCAGAAAAGCATGGTATCGAAAGGAGACTCCAAAGATGATGAAATGGAAACGAATTGTCAGTGCAGCTGTCTGCGTATGCATGGCAGGAATGCTGATAACGGGATGTGGAAGCAAATCGGATTCCTCTTCAAAGAAGCGTATTATCCGTGTGGCTCTTTCACAGTCTGAGGAACACCCTGAGTACAAGGGTATGGAGACATTTAAAAAGTATGTCGAGGAGAAACTCGGTGACAAGTATGAAGTTCAGCTTTATCCAAATGAGCTTCTTGGTGGACAGACAAAAGCAATTGAGCTGACTCAGACTGGTGCGATTGACTTTACGATTGCCGGAACACCGAACCTTGAAATATTTGCCGATGTATATGAAGTATTCAGTATGCCGTATCTGTTTACATCTGAGGACGCTTATTTTGCAGCTATGAATGATACAGATTACATGAATAAAATTTATGCATCTACAGAGGATACAGGACTTCAGGTTGTAACATGGTACAACGTAGGTACAAGAAACTTCTATGCAAAGAAAGCAATCAATACACCAGATGACCTGAAAGGTCTGAAGATGCGTGTACAGCAGAGCCCGGCAAGTATCAAGATGTGTAATGCATTTGGCGCAGCTGCATCTCCGATGTCATTTGGAGAGGTATATACAGCAATTCAGCAAGGAGTTATTGACGGAGCAGAGAACAATGAGCTTGCTCTGACAGATAATAAGCACGGTGAGGTTGCAAAATACTACAGCTACACGATGCATCAGATGATTCCGGACGTTCTGATTGCAAACTACAAGCTCCTCAATGACATGAGCGAGGAAGACAGAGAAGTATTTGAGGAAGCTGCAAGACTTTCTACAGAGACAGAGCTCAAAGATTGGGAGACAGATGTAGAGGCCGCTAAGAAGACAGCAGAAGAAGATATGGGCGTTCAATTTCTTTATCCGGACATCAGTCTTTTCAAAGATAAAGTAAAGAACGTACAGAAAGAAATGCTGGAAGACAATCCGAATATCAAGGATCTGTATGAGCATATTCAGAAATATAACAAACAATACGAAGGGGAGGGAAAATAAATGGAAACATTACATACAATCAGAAAATGGTTAGATAAAATTGTTGGAACCATTTGTATATTCCTCTTTGCATTAATGGTAGTTGTAGGAAGCTATCAGATTATCACAAGATTCATATTTAATAACCCGAGTACCATTTCCGAAGAGCTTCTGACATATTCATTTGCATGGATGGCCATGTTTGCAACAGCTTATGTATTCGGAAAACGTGACCACATGAGAATGACATTTGTCGTAGACAAGCTGGCACCTGCACAGAGAAAAGTGTTGGAAATCGTGCTGGAAGTCCTTGTCATTGCATTTGCAGCCATCGTACTGATCTATGGCGGATTTAACATTATGGGACTGACTATGACTCAGAAGACAGCTTCCCTTGGAGTTATGATGGGACAGGTATATGCAGTCGTTCCGATTTCCGGAATCCTGATTGCGATTTATGGAATTTTAAATGTAGTTGATCTGTGTAAAGGTTACGAGAGAAAAGAAGAGGAGGAGAAATAATTATGAACACTGCACTTGTATCCGGACTGATTATTTTAGTCCTCTTGATTATCATGCTGATAGCCGGTGTGCCGATCGCAGTAGCACTTGGTGTATCTTCCGTATGTGCAATTCTTCCAATCATGGATTTGAATGTAGCCGTACTGACCGGATGCCAGAGAATCTTCTCCGGTATCTCTGTATTCAGCCTGCTTGCTATCCCGTTCTTTATTCTTGCAGGAAATATTATGAATAAAGGTGGTATCGCCGTAAGACTGATTAACTTTGCAAAATTAATTACAGGACGCGCTCCTGGAGCACTTGCTCAGACAAACATCCTTGCAAATATGTTATTCGGTTCTATTTCCGGATCTGGTACAGCAGCAGCTTCTGCTATGGGATCTATCATCGGACCAATCGAGAAAGAAGAGGGATATGACCCGAACTTCTCAGCAGCAGTTAACATTGCAACTGCACCGACAGGACTTCTGATCCCGCCAAGTAACGTAATGATCACATACTCACTGGTCAGCGGAGGAACTTCCGTAGCAGCACTTTTCATGGCTGGTTACATTCCGGGAATCCTCTGGGGACTTGCTTGTATGCTAGTAGTATATGTGATTGCCAAGAAAAAAGGCTACCGTGCAAAAAAACGTTTTACAGCATCTGAAGCTGGAAAGATCATCCTTCAGGCTCTGCCTTGTCTGCTTCTGATTGTAATCGTAATCGGTGGAATCATCTTTGGTATCTTCACTGCAACAGAAGGTTCCGTAGTGGCCGTAGTATACAGCCTGCTTCTGTCATTATTTGTATACAAATCAATCAAGATCAAAGAACTGCCAAAGATTCTTCTGGACAGTGCTGAAATGACAGGTATCATCATTTTCCTGATCGGTGTATCCAGCATCATGTCATGGGTTATGGCATTTACCAATATTCCGGAACTGGTATCTACAGCACTGCTTTCCGTAAGCAGCAACAAGTTTGTTATCCTGTTCCTGATCAATATTATCCTTCTGATCGTCGGAACATTTATGGATATGACACCGGCCTGCCTGATCTTCACACCGATCTTCCTGCCGGTATGTACTGCACTTGGAATGACAACAATCCATTTCGGTATCATGATGATCTTCAACCTGTGTATCGGAACAATCACACCACCGGTTGGAACAACACTGTTTGTTGGTGTTAAAGTCGGTAAAGTACAGATTGAGACAGTATTCAGACAGTTGCTCGTATACTTTGCAGCAATCTTTATAGTACTGATGCTCGTAACATATATCCCGAACTTAAGCCTGTGGCTGCCGAAATTGATGGGATACATCTAGGATAAAATTTAATATAAGTTGCACAACTAAAAGCACGCAGATATGAATGATTTTCTATGACTGCTGCGCTGCATATTTCTGGTTTTCTACGCAAACTCGCCTAAAGGACAGGCTCGGACAAAGCTACGAAAACCAGGCTATGCTCGCAGTCATGACGAAAATCACACAATTATCTGCGTGCCTTTTAGTTGTGCGTAAATATTGAATTTTATGCTAGGGATGTGGCGTGGGGTGTGATGCATGTGATTCGCTTATGAAATTGTTAATGCGTTGAATAAACAGCGAAATATGTAATCTTAGTATATGAGGGTGAATTGTATGTATTTGAGACGGAAAATAGATGATTATTTGAAGAATGGAAAAATAGTGAGGTAAGCCTTTGATTATCAAAGGTGCAAGTCGGATTGGGAAGAATCAAAAGTGAAAATTACCAGGATAGTTTGCTAAAAACTATGTCCCTAAATGAGCGTCTCTAATTGATGTCATAACAGAAATATGGTATATTTAACTTATCTGATGCCGTAGGCATCTTACATATGAAAAGAAGCAAAAAAGAATATGAGTCAGGAGTGGTAGAATATGTATCAGGATGATTACAAACGTTGGATGGAGGCTGATCTGGAGGATGCGGATCTGAAGCCGGAACTGGCGAGAATCGAAGAAAATGACGAGGAGATCAAGGAGCGTTTTGCAGTTGCGCTTAAGTTTGGAACTGCAGGACTTCGAGGTGTTCTTGGAGCAGGTACGAACCGGATGAATATCTATGTTGTACGTCAGGCTACGCAAGGGCTGGCAAACTGGGTAAAGACACAGGGTGGAACGCAGACAGTAGCAATCAGCTATGACAGCCGTATTAAAAGTGATGTATTTGCGAAGAATGCGGCAAGTGTACTGGCAGCGAATGGAATCAAGGTTCGGATCTATGATGCATTGATGCCTGTACCGGCTCTTTCATTTGCAACACGTTATTATAATTGTAATGCAGGTGTTATGGTAACAGCATCTCATAATCCAGCGAAATATAATGGATATAAAGCATATGGTCCGGATGGATGTCAGATGACAGATGATGCGGCAGCAATTGTTTATGAAGAGATTCAGAAAACGGATGTTCTGATTGGTGCAAAATACATGCCATTTGCACAGGGCGTTGAAGAGGGGCTGATTCGTTTTGTGGGCGATGATTGTAAGAGAGCTCTTTATGATGCAATCGAGGACAGACAGGTTCGCCCAGGACTTTGCAAGACAGCAGGATTGAAGCTCGTATATAGTCCGCTCAATGGTTCAGGACTTGTTCCTGTCACACAGGTATTGAAAGACATTGGAATTACAGACATCACAATCGTTCCTGAGCAGGAGTATCCAAATGGATATTTCACAACATGTAGTTATCCGAACCCGGAGATTTTCGAGGCACTTGAGAAGGGACTGAACCTTGCAAAGGAGACTGGCGCAGACTTGATGCTTGCAACTGACCCGGATGCAGACCGTGTTGGTATTGCAATGAAGTGTCCGGATGGTTCTTACGAACTCGTCAGTGGAAATGAAGTTGGAGTTCTGCTTCTTGACTACATTTGTGCAGGACGTATAGAGAAAGGTACGATGCCAAAGAATCCGGTAGCAGTGAAATCTATCGTATCAACACCACTTGCAGATGCAGTTGCAGAGCATTATGGAGTAGAGCTTCGAAGTGTACTGACAGGATTTAAATGGATTGGAGATCAGATTGCAGGTCTTGAGGCAGCAGGCGAAGTTGACCGTTTCATTTTCGGATTTGAGGAGAGCTATGGATATCTGGCTGGTCCATATGTACGTGATAAAGATGCTATTATCGGATCTATGTTGATTTGCGAGATGGCTGCTTATTATAGAAGCATCGGAAGTTCTCTGAAGCAGAGAATGGAAGAAATCTATTCCGAGTATGGACGTTATTTGAATAAGATCGACAGCTTTGAGTTCCCGGGACTTAGTGGTATGGATCGTATGTCTGAGATTATGCAGGGATTAAGAGACAAGCCACTTGCGGAGATTGCTGGATATAAAGTTGTGAAGGTTACGGATTATAAGAAACCAGAAGAGACAGGTCTTCCGGCTGCAAATGTACTTATTTATAAGCTGGAGAACAACGAGACAGTTATCGTTCGTCCTTCCGGAACGGAGCCGAAGATTAAGATTTATTACACAACGCTTGGTAAGGATCTTGCGGAGGCGCAGGCTGAAAAAGATAAATTATCTGAGGCGTTAAAGCCAATTATGAAATAAAAAACATTAGAATGAGAATGCCGAGGCATTCTTGAACAGGTGGAAGGAAACTTTCATCTGATATATGCTATATGGGAACAACAATAAATCTAAGTCTGTCAGACGGATTTGACATGCCAGACAGACTCGGATTGCTTCCACGGGACTTCTGAGCAAGTCCTGAAATCTTGGGGTATGACTGCACGGAAAATAAAAAATGTATGTGCGGATCAGATAAAAGGAGGTATGTCGTTATGTTACATGAAGTATCATTTGCGTCTTTTAACGGACGCGATCAGGTTCAAGGGTGGATTTATGTTCCGGCTTGTAAGCCGAAGGGAATCGTTCAGGTGATTCATGGATTCGGCGAACATTCCAGACGTTATCTACATATGATTTCTGCATTTTTAGATGCAGGATATATTGTGGCAGCAGACGACCATGTCGGACATGGAAAAACTGCGATGGTCAATGAGGTATGGGGCGACTGGGGAGATAAAGGTCCGCATACAATGATGGAAGATGAGCACACATTAAAAGGAATCGTGTGTGAAAAATATCCAGACTTGCCATATTTCTTATTTGGTCACAGCATGGGCTCTTTTATCACAAGAGATTTCATTGCAAAATATGGAGATGAACTGACAGGAGCTACTATTTGCGGTACAACCGGAATCTTCCGCGGAGCAAAAGAAGTGGGAGAAAAGCTGAAAGAAGTAATTGATGCCGGACATGGCGAGGAATCCAATCCAGAATTTGCAGGAGAACTGATGGGCTGGATGTGCGAGCGGTGCGGAGAGATCAGTATCGGAAATGAATGGATTTGCGCAAATCCTTATGTACAACGCGACCATGCAGAAGACCCATTTGACGCATTTACAAGACCAACCAGTAATCGTTCGATCTATGATTTTATACAGATGATGGAACAGATCGAAGGAACCAAGTGGGCAGATAAAGTTCCAATTGACCTGCCAATTTACAACATCGCAGGAGACCAGGATCCAGTCGGCGAATATGGAGTAGGCGTCTACCAGGTAAGTAACTGGCTGATACAGACCGGCCATACAGTAACAACAAAACTATATTCCGGATATCGCCACGAAATCCATAATTACGCAGAGATAAAAAATGAAGTCGAAGCAGGAATTATCGCATTCATGGATGGAATATTAAGTTAAAAATTAATGGGGTGGGGACGTAGTAAAATGTTAAAATGCTACGTCCCAAATTGCATTTTGCGGCG
Organism: Dorea sp. 210702-DFI.3.125; assembly: GCF_020560945.1. Classification (NCBI taxonomy): domain Bacteria; kingdom Bacillati; phylum Bacillota; class Clostridia; order Lachnospirales; family Lachnospiraceae; genus Dorea; species Dorea sp. 210702-DFI.3.125. Next base: position 1,699 of record NZ_JAJCNF010000042.1, on the reverse strand, counting down.
TCCCTTTTTGTGAATCAGGGTGTCTTTGATTGGATACAGAATCATGTGGGAATAAAAATATGAATGAGGAATTATAAAAAATGAGTGGGAAATTATATGGTGTCGGTGTTGGTCCGGGAGATCCTAAGTTAATGACGTACTTGGCAGTGGAGACGATTAAGAATTGTCCGGTAATCGCAGTGCCTGCTGATGGAAAAGAACATGCAATCAGTTATAAAATTGCATCTAGAATTGTGAAGGATATGGATCAGAAAGAATGTCTGGGACTGTCTTCACCGATGACGAAAGACCGGAAAATTTTAGAAAAGAATTATCAAAAAGTATCAGAAGAAATCATAAAGAAACTGGACGAAGGTAAAAATGTGGCATACTTGACACTTGGAGATCCAACGGTTTATTCCACTTATATTTATATCCAGCGTATTGTAAAAAAGTGTGGATATGATGCAGAGATTATTAATGGAGTTCCATCATTTTGTGCAGTTGCAGCCAAACTGGGAGACAGCCTTGCAGACCGATCCGAGCAGCTTCATATTATTCCATCCAACTATGATATCGAAGAGGCGTTGAAGCTTCCGGGAAATAAGATTCTTATGAAGGCAGCTTCAAAATTGTCGGATGTGAAGAAAGTTCTGAAAGAACAGGGGCAGAAGGCATGGATGATTGAAAATTGTGGCATGGAAGAAGAAAAAATCTATCACAGTGTAGAAGAAATGCCGGAGAAGGCGACATACTATACGACATTGCTGGTGAAAGAGGCAATTGATAAAAATAGTTAAAGAAAAGCAACGGTGAGAGAAAATAAAAGCGAGTAGAGGTTAATTATAACATGATTAACCAACTACCCGCTTTTTTGATGCCAGGCATATGATAAAAAGATTCAGTAGACTGACCTTTTCTAGCTGCCGAGCATATGATAAAAGATTACTTGGTAAAAATTATTCAGTTATGACATTTTTCTCTACTGCATTCTCTTTATTTGAAAACATTTTTCCAAAGATAAAACGGATACATGGTCCGCAGTAGAACATCTGCCAGAAAAATGCAACAGGAAAATTGAAAAATGTGGTCTGGAACCATGTCGAAATAATGTTTGAACCAGCATTTTTGAAAAGTACAGTTGCAATCAGACTCATGACTGGACACATAATGCAGATGATCATAGCTGAAATAGCAAGTGTAATTACAATCGGTCTGTCATTTGGTGTGACCATGCGAAATGCAAGTGCATGGGCAAGCTTATCTACGATAAAGAATTCCAGTAAAAATGCGACTGGCCACATGATCTTCATTTCGCCAAAAGCCATAAGGAAGACTTTGTTACTCATTCCACCAATATTGAGGGAAATGTTGTAGCAAATCATTACATAGACCATAAGGAATGACATCATCAGTGTAAAAATAATATTTTGAAATAAATTTTTTGGCATAATTGGTGCTCCTTTTTCTTTGAAATATTTTGTGATTAGTTAAAAAAGAGTACAAAAAAGACACTTGTGTTGTTCGTTATCAAGCATACACTTGTGTCGTTTCCAATTATACCATAGTTCTATATAAAATTTCGTACAGTTATGGAGTATAGCAAAAAAAATGAAAAATTGCAAGTGTTAAAAAATAAACAGGGGACGTAGCAAAACGTCAAAGCAATGTCATTAAGTTAAGGATTTTAGTAGTGTGAAAAGTAGTTTTTTACTTTTTG
>NZ_JAJCNF010000041.1:0-22057 GCF_020560945.1 Dorea sp. 210702-DFI.3.125 | reverse complement strand
CTGTTTCCTCCTGTATCAATTCCCGGATAAGTTTCTTAGCTTTGTTCGCTCGTTTTCCTTGTAATTTGCAGCTGAATACTGTGATTATTTGAACCAGGTCTTCAACAAGTTCCTGCTGTTCAGATTTTTCAGTATTATCAATATTTCCATTTTCATCCCAATTTCGTAATGTTTGAGCAGATACGCCTATAATTTTTGAGAATTCATGTATAGAATAATATTTACTCAAAGTATCAACTCCTTTCAATAATATTCTAGTCTAATATCTTATAAAACTAAACATCTACTTATATGATTTTATAATTTATATTTACCTGTTAATAACCTTCATTTTTCGACAGTTACTTCTACTGTATATGCCGCTTTTATTTTTCTTCTAATACAGAAGTACAGTGTGGACAGCGGGTTGCCTTGATACTGATTTCACTCTGGCAGAATGGACATGTCTTTGTTGTCGGCTCTGCCGGTGCTTCTTCTTTTTTATTAAAGGAAAGTAATTTGTTAATCCCTTTCATCAGACAGAACAAAATAAGTGCCATGATAAGGAAATTTACAACTGCTGATACAAAACTAGATGCAAATCCTGCAACGTCTGTCATAGTGTAAGTTGCACCGCCTGTCAAAAGATTTAAGATCGGATTGATAAAGTTGTCAGTCAGAGATGTTACAATTCCGGAGAATGCGCCTCCGATAATCACACCGACTGCCATGTCCATAACATTACCGCGTAAGGCAAATGCTTTGAATTCTTCCATAAATTTTTTCATGATGAATCTTCTCCTTTGTATTTTACTCTGTATACTATCATACTATATTCTAGTCGAAGATTCCACGGCCTTCTTTTTGGCACTTTGTATTTTCTGTCTCACACTGAAGTGATGATTCAAGAATGCCTCGGAATTCTTGTTGCGAGGTGGGAGTCATCTCCCAGCTGATATCATTTGTCAACCATTGTGTTGCACATGGTTGACATTTGTTTTTTTGCATGTTAAAGTATGTCTTGTATAAAATTTCAGAAAAATGAATTACTCAAGGAAAGAGAGGACTTCTAATGATTTCAAATCAAAATACATCTACGGATCCACAGCTTTCACGTGAAGAAGCAATTGAAATACTCAACACGCCGGATGAAAATCTGGATGAGCTGATTGCCCGGGCTGAAAAACTGCGTCGAAAATACAAAGGAAATCATGTAAGTATCCACATTCTTACTAATGCCAGAAGTGGAAACTGTTCTCAGGATTGCGCTTACTGTGCTCAGTCCTGCCGTTCAAAAGCTGACATTGATAAGTACAAATGGGTCGCAGATGAGAAATTATATGCAGACAATGATTTTGTCAATGAGCATCATTTGTCACGCCACTGTATTGGACTTAGTGGAATGAAATTTACCGATGCAGAGATTGAAGAATTGGCTGAAAAAATCCGAAAAATGAAAGAACAGGGAACACACCTGTGTTGTTCTATCGGTTTTCTGACAGAAAAGCAGGCATTGATGTTAAAGGAAGCCGGACTTGACCGCATCAACCATAACTTGAACAGCAGCCGTGCTTATTATCACAACATCTGTTCCACTCACACATTTGAACAACGCGTTGCTAATATAAAAATGCTTCAAGGGCTTGGTTTTGAAATCTGCAGCGGCGGCATTATTGGTATGGGCGAAAGCAAAGAAGACGTGGTAGATATGTTACTGGAGCTTCGCGAGATCCGACCGGAGGCACTTCCAATCAACTTCCTTCTTCCAATTCCGGGAACACCTTTAGAGCACGCCGATATGTCCGCTCTCACAACAGCTTACTGTATGAAAGTCCTCTGTCTTGCAAGACTTTTAGTTCCGCAGTCCGATATCCGCTGTGCCGCAGGACGTGAGATTTATTTTAAAGGAGAAGAAAAAAATCTGCTCCGCGTCGTTGATTCCATATTTGCCTCAGGATATCTTACCGCTGGCGGACAGGGAATCAAAGATACAATCCAGGCAATTGAAGACGCCGGATTCACTTATGAAATTGAGTCCGCTTAATAAGTTTAACGTCTTTGCACATCATTAAATAATAAGGAGAGTTTTACTATGACACATGACAATACAAATACACAGACATTTCGAAAAACAAGTACTTACGCTATGGTCGTAACCGCACTTATGGCAGCTGTGACCTGCATTCTCGCACCATTATCTGTTCCAATTGGTCCGGTGCCAATTTCACTTACTAACTTTGCGATCTACCTGTCTCTCTATCTGTTAGACTGGAAAAAGGGAACTTTGAGTTACCTGATCTACTTGTTGCTCGGATTGGTAGGGCTTCCGGTATTCTCCGGATTCACAGGCGGACTGGCTAAACTGGCAGGTCCGACCGGCGGATACATCATCGGATTTATTCCAATGGCAATCATCGCAGGTATTGTCATTGACAAATTCACTAACCGTGGAATCCAGATCCTCGGAATGATCGTCGGAACTGCAATCTGCTACGCATTTGGAACAGCATGGTTCTGCTTCCAGTCCGGCTATACAGTAGGCGCAGCACTTGCAGTCTGTGTCATTCCTTTCATTCCTGCTGATCTGTGCAAAATGGTCATTGCAATGATCATCGGACCGATGGTTCGTAAAAGACTTGGAACTGTAGCGCAGCAATAAATAAGTCAGAAAAGGGCACTTACTTCCAGAAATTCTGAAAGCAAGTGCTCTTTCGGCTTTTCTCATATTTTTTGCAAACAGCAGTTTCAAATGAAACCACATTTTTTCTGATAAAATCCACATATGCACTCTCCTCTGTATCATACCTGAAATGTATGATAATTCCTCTCAACCATTTCCCTCGCAACTTATTTTTTTATCTCTTTTCTTTGCCATATTATTATTTATGCCTTCATCCTTCTTGACCAGCTCTTTATAGCGAATGGCATACATAGAATACCAATCAAGACAGGAATTGTAATAAGTAGATATGGTGACCAGATAAGCTTCCCCCAAATACGAAAAGTATTAGTTCTGAAAATATCTGTTGAACTTCCTACCATTGGTATTAAATCTAATGCTTTTTGCATTCCATAAGGAAGATATTCTGCAATCATCATTGGTCCATATACAACAGCCAGACTAAGCAGTAAGGCAAGTACATTATTTTTTACAGCCGCTGATATAAACATAACAATTCCGGCAAAACCTATTGCTCCAAGCAATACAAAAACATATTCATAAATTTCTGCCTGCAGCATATTCATAGGTGCAACAGCAATCAGCTTGATATTCTGAATCGGCATATCCCATCCGGCAGTTCCCATAAAAAGCAACTGTGATATAACACTTGAAACAGCAAGTAATGCAAATAACTCCACTGTAAACGCTAAACCAGTAAGAATTTTGGCAAGAGCGATTTTCCCCCAACCATTTCGAGTCGTCAATACTAATGCGCTTGTATTATCATGCCATTCGCCAGCAAATAAAGAGGATAAAACAATACCGAGAAACAAAGCCATCACAACTCCCAGATCCGCAACCGTACTACCAAGAAGCGTTGACCATCCTTCTACCCACTCATAATGAAATGGTTTTTCTACCTTTCTCTCTATCTGATGTAAAAACTCTTTTTCAGCTCCTACCTGACCACTGACCTCCAAAAACTCATCAAGCACCTGCTGTCTTCTTTCATAGAAGCCTGTTAACTTATCCGGATCAACATAGCTTATCATCGTTTTATAATTACTGGTATCTCGAAGCTCCGGATACAATGTTCCGAGCCAACTATTAACTATCCGCCAGTCTGTCTTTTCCAATTCTTCCTCCATACCGTCAGCTTCCATTTGCTGATAATCACTTACTATTTGCTGCAAGGTTTCATCCGTCAATTCTCCACCAAATGAAAGTGCATATTCCTGACTATCCTTTATTACTGTATATCCATCAAAATTATTGCCAAAAGCGCTTGTATAGTCATCTGAGCTGCCAAAACCGAACCATTGAAACGAAAGTATGCTGCCAAAAATTACATAATAAACAAAACACAACAACACACATATTTTAACAATTTTCTTTCGCCATAACTTTTTATGCTCTAACCAAAATAGCTCCATTCTATTTCACTCCTTCCTCTGTAGGAAAATAAAATAAATAAAGATCTTCCAATGTAGCTTCACAAGGAACCGCTCGCTCACTAGGCATATTGTCTGAAATAATACGCAATATAATTTCTTTTCCTTCATGCCGTAAATTAGCAACCGTTGTTTTTGTCTGCCATTGTCTAGCTTCTTGTGGAGAAACAGAAAGTTCCCAAACCTTACCATTTGCCTTATGAATCAACTCTGGAACCGTACCCTGCAATATAAATTTTCCTTTTTTCATCAATAGCACTTCATCTGCTATTGCTTCTATATCCGATACAATATGTGTGGAAAGAATCACAATTTTATCACCTGCATACTCTGAGAGCAGATTACGAAAACGGACACGCTCTTTCGGATCAAGTCCTGCAGTCGGCTCATCCAAAATCAAAATTTTCGGATTATTAAGTAACGCCTGTGCAATTCCTACTCTTTGTTTCATACCACCGGAAAAAGTTTTTACTTTTTTGTTTGCCACATGGCTTAAATCAACTACTTCCAACAATTCAGTCACACGTTTTTTTGCAACCTTCTTCGGTATTCCTTTCAGTGCTGCAATATACATTAAGAACTCCACCGCAGTATAATTTGGATAATATCCAAAATCCTGTGGTAAATAACCCAACACATTCCGGTAATCTGCCCCCATCGAAGTTACTTCTTTTCCATCCAGCAATACCTCCCCTGAGGTTGACTCCAAAATAGCACATAGCATACGCATCAATGTTGTTTTACCTGCACCGTTAGCCCCCAAAAGACCATATACTCCCGGCTTTAAGGTTGCACTAACACAATCTACCGCTATTTTCCTGCCATAATGTTTTGTTAAACGATCAAGCGACAATTCCATACATTTTTCCTTCCTTTCTCATCTCTGCAATATAATGAATTTCATGTATAAAGAACATAGCAAAAATCAAAAATGTAACAATCCACACCCCCACTGCTGATGTTTCATATAACCATGGCAATATTCTTGCTGACATACCCCAACAAATGCAGGAACTCAGCATTACAATCGCACATATCCGTAAACTCTGTTTCTTTTGCAAACGGATCAAACGTAGCAACGCAACCATACACACTAAGTACGGAACCAGGCAGTATAGGACCATCTGTCCAATCTCTTTATAAGAATTTTGCAAATAAACTTCCATACACAAAAGAATTGTTATACACACCAAATTAGCTGCCCCAGCCAAAACCAGCTTTGCTAACGTGATTTGGGCACCAGAAGCTCTTGTTACCGCTTCAATCTCGCTCATTCCATAATACTGGCTTTTAAAAATTGCTGGTATGATAGCCAATACAAACAGCGGCATAAAAATTGGTATATTCTTTGGCACGTCTACAATGCTGGCAATTGTTAAACAAACTATAAATAACGTTACTGCCTGCAAACCAAATATTGGAATACCTTCAAAGCGAAATACATCTGAAAGATAGTGAAAGAAACCTGTCCTCGGTTCTGCCCTAGTCACTTCCTGTTCTCGTACAATTTCAGTGCAAAGCTTAATCGTTTCCTCTAATCTTTTAGGCTGTACTTCCTCTCCTAAAGATTGCTGTAAATAGCCCTTCAAATTTTTATCTTTCATTTTCCTGCTCCTTTCTCATAATTTTTAAAGCATTACGAACCCTGCTTTGTGCTGTTCGCATATTGCATCCCATCACTTTTGCAATCTCTCCAAAACTAAGTTGTTCTCCAAAGCGTAGAATGACTGCTTCCCTTTGTTCTGATGATAAAAAATTCAAAAAATAGCTTATCTCTGCCCTATCCTCTAGCCGAACTATGTCGTTATACTCATGCACTATATTTTCTTCATCTTCTAATGGAGAAAACCCAACCTTCCTGCTTTCATCAATACATAAATGATTTGCAATCGTGTATAGATAAGCCTTAAATTTCTTTTTTCCTTTATATCTGGATAAGTTCTTAAACAACTTCAAAAATGTTTCCTGAGTCAGGTCTTCTGCTTTTTCCAGATTAGAGCAATGCCACCTACAGTAACGTAAAATAGATGTATAATAGCGTTTTATCAATTCTTCTGCTGCATTTTCATTTCCAAGTAGAATCTGTTCCACTAATTCGTCATCACTCAACACGCATCAGACTCCTTTCCATTGAATATCTGTATATATAATAACGGGTTATGCACTTAAAATGATTAAAAGATTCCTCATTTTTTCTTAAAACGAATGAAACTATTAAACCAATATTTTATCTCAACCTCTTTCAGAAAAATCAAATAAATCAAACACTACCTTTTCCTCCGCTTAGAGTAATACTTCCCACACCACACAATCCTGCACAGAGTACCGATTGATCGTATGGCATCTGCTATTATTGAAGACTTCTGTCTCAGCAATCTCACGCTGAAGAGCATCATACTGCTCTTGTGAAATTTCATCGTTCTGCAGCTGTTCGGTAGTATCACCGCCAATTTCGACAGTGATACCTTTGATTCTGTTTGCCATTGGCGTCTATCTCCTTAAAAAATTGCATAATAAAAGCCCGGATTTCTCCGAGCATAGAAAAAGCACCAACTCCATTAAGAGCCGATATTTTATTTCTAATATTTATTTTTAGAACTCATGAAGCTAACGCTGGAGCAAAAGCTAGCTCACGGTGGTCATCCGGTGCTTCGATGGATGATGGATAACATATATATCCGTACTGATCCAGCAGGAAATATAAAGGCAGACAAAGAAAAATCCACAGAGAAAATCGACGGAACTGTTGCCACCATCATGGGACTTGACCGTGCAATCCGCTGTGGAAACAATACCGGTGCTTCTGTCTACGATGAAAGAGGAATTTTGTTCATATAAAAATGGAGCTCTTGTTTTTACTCAAAAGCTCCATTACTGTTTATTTATTTGAATTTATGACTCCTTCAATATCACGGCCACCGTAGAATATTCGAGCTACTGTAACTGCCCTTTTCTCATCATCAACCAGATAATACACAATAAAGTTGTCTACCGGAAACTGATGCATTTTCATCGAATGCCAAACTCCTTTGCAAGTGCCGCATATTGGTGATTCCAACTACATACTGGATCAGTGATACTGCCACAGACTTTCCAGTTCCACCATTTCCTTTCAGTGTAAGGAATTTCTGAAACTGCGTATCCTGTGTCATGCAGTATCCAAAATACTCCCAGAATGTCTGTTGTTCTTCTTTGTTAGGAAGAGACGATGCCAGATACTTTTTGATATTTTCTCCACCTTGTAACACTTGCTCACAATCCTCTGGATAATAGGGAAATGGTATCTGATTGATTGTCAGATAATCTGGATTGTGTTCTAGCATTTCACACGTAACCGGATCATAATATCCATTTTTGAAATTAATCCACCGCACAGGTTGTTTATTTAGTTCATATGCCTCTCGGTGAACTTTTGGCTGTGTGATCAGTAGATTATAGATTCTTTTGATCACTCCACTCTGTACCTGGTCACGATAGATCAGCTTCTGGATACGGTATTTCATTCTTACCCCATCATGGTCTTCCAGGAAAACACCATGCTCATAATAATACGGTGTGATTCCTACCACAAAAAACTGAACATTCTCCACTAGGTAATCTACAATCTCCATATCCCGGACACCTTTCACATTCCCTTTTGCATCAAATAAATGAAAACGGCTCAGTTCCGGTTCTTCTTTCGGATCTCGCTCAAACCGAAGAATATACTGTTCCAGTAATTTCTCAACTTCTTTCTGATTATCCAGTTTGCCAAGGTACTCCTTCTCTTTGAACAACTGCCAGCCTGCTTTTCCATCAAGACCAGCGTCTTTGAAAAATGTCAGTAACTTATCATTTACCCACTTCACCGTACAGGAAGCCACATAATGATAGGCACACTGACAGCTTCCAGTAAACTGAATAGCTCTCATTTCTTCTATAAAGGAATCTGCACTGAAATAATATCCGTCATCTTCCTGCACCAGACAAAGTGCCTGATAACCTGACATCACAATATTCAGTGCGATATCCTGATTGTCCACCAGAAAGATATAGGTCTGTGCTGTCCCTTCTGGATTGGTTTCCATATAATGCTTCAAAAACTTCTTGTTCAAACTTATCACTTCCTTTCAGACAAAGAAAAAGACGCAAGTCATATTTTATGACTCACGCCTTACTTCGCTCACAATATTCTATTTTTATCAGTTATCTGCCAGATTGATTACTGGCAATCCTTATACATAAATCAATTCTTTCAGGATAATCTCTTCCGCAATCGCTTTGTGTTGATTAGCAGCTCTTACCCATGCCATCTGATCTGCTTCTTTATCCGGCAGTGGTTCTTTTTCTTCCAACTGTTTCAGAATTACCTCTTCCCGTTCTCTGGCTGCCTTGTCCACTTCCAGAAGATGCTTTCCAAGCGTATCCTGCAGAAGCATCACCTGATAGGTTGAATTTCGATGGTTTTTCAGATAATCTCTGCGAAGAAAACCATACTTGCCAAATTGCTCCATCTGCTCACCGGATTTATAGGTGAGATTCGGGATCAGGTATCCATTTACATTTGTATAAGTCAGTTTTTCCATAGTACTTACCGTCCTTTTCATATTTCCATTTTTATTTTACATTTTGTTTTGCCCAATTCTTTAATAATTTTTCAATCAAATCAACCTGCTGCTTTGGAGTATACGCTGTTGGAAAATATTTACCAATTCTTTACGATATCCACATTTATGACCATCTACCAGGCGACGATGTTTGCAGGCATAATAGAAATAATCCTTATATAAGGTTCCGTCTTTCTTTTTCTTTCGGTTCACGTTTCCATACATACCGCTTCCACATAACGGACATCTCAATATTCCGGATAAAATATGCTCATGATCGAGGCTATGTGTCTTTTCATATTTTACACCTGTTTTTTCTCGTTTTTGATGTGCCAGCTCCCAGTCTGTTTCTGAAACAATCCCTTCATGAATACCATCATGCAGCATATAATTTTCCTGCTTTACAATGCGGTATTCATTTCTTGTACCAGAAACTTTCTCGTTTTTCCTTCGTCCATAAGCCAGCTTTCCACAGTATACCGGATTATCCAGAACACCTTTTATAAATGAAGCGGCAAATGCGTCCAGTGTATTATTCTGTCGTTTTTTCTTTTTATATCCATGCTGGTTCAGCCTTGCAGCAATCGCAGAGATTCCCATATTGGTATGAATAAATTTATCATAGATCAGACGAATAATCTCTGCTTCGTCTTCTGCGATCTGCAATTCTCCATTTACCAATTCATAGCCATATGGAGCAAACCCGCCGTTCCATTTTCCTTCTCTGGCTTTCTGCTTACGTCCCTCCATTGTCTGCACAAGGATATTCTCTCGTTCAATCTCTGCCACCGCAGACAGAACAGAAATCATCAGCTTTCCGCTATCTTTTGAGCTGTCAATCCCATCTTCAACACAGATCAGATTCACTCCAAAATCCTGCATTCTCTGCAAAGAGTTTAATACATCTGCCGCATTACGACCGAATCTGGAAAGCTTGAACACCTATACAAACTGTACCTCATCTGTTCCATTCTCAATATTATCTAACATTCTCTGAAATTCCGGTCTGCCCTCTACGCTCTTTCCAGACTTACCTTCATCGGAATACTCATTTACGATTTCCATGTTTTGAAATTCCGCATATCTCTTGAGTTTTTCTTTCTGAGCATCCAGACTGTAGCCATCTACCTGCATGGTTGTGGATACTCTGGTATATATATCGCATTTAATCTTCTTATTCACATTTTCTCCACTCCTCAGAACATCCCAAAGCAATTTCCAACAATTCCGTTGCAACTTGTAAATTTCTGATACGCATTAAGTTATCCCAGACATCAGCTTTTCCAAGTAGATTCATCCCACCATGCCATACTATTTCATCATCAATAACAGCAAAACATTCTTCTACTTCTGTTCTTGTTATCACATTTATTCCTACCAATTGCATTGTTCTGATTAATTCGTAACATACATCCGATTTTCCATAAGTAATATCTTCCGGATCTGTTGTAATAACTGTAACCTTTACCCCTACTTCCTGTCTCTTCTTGATTAGTAATAAAAATCTATCAATTTTATCCTGTCTGATATCCGGACTGGAAATTACCACCATTTTTTCTGACTCTACAATATCTTGCTCGAATTTTTCGGTATAATTTACAGAATCAAATATTGCATTTATTATTTGTTTAGGTTGCAACTCTTGCGTCCAGATTGAAAATCCTGTCTTCCTGTACGTTCTCAATCTTTTTGCATACATTTTATCAAAATAACGCACATGAGAATCAATATAATCATACACATAAACGGCTTCTTTTCCGACATAATCTCTGTTTAATCTACCTACATACTGTTCCAAGCGTCCTTCAAAAGATACAGGTGCTGCAAGCATTAACACATCCAGTCTTGGGAAATCAAACCCTTCTCCTATTTTCTGACCAGTTGCCACCAAAATAAGCGATTCATTTTCAGGTATCTGCTTTAATTTTACTCTTATTTCAGTATTTTCCTTATCCGAATTATCCCCATATAGAAGGAATACATGATCTGCTTTTTCCTTTAAGGCATCATGTAAAAATTTTGCATGTTCCTTAAATCTTGTTAAAATTACAGGAGTTTGTTTTCTTGCAACACAAGTTATAACATCATCTATGATCATTTCATTGCGCACCTTACTGGTACTAATCAAATTATATGCTTTATTAATATTATCCTTGCTTTCTGCAGTATCAACTACTCTTGTGTATCTTGGGACAAAATAATGTCCAATCCCCTGTTCCTTAGCCCTCTCCAACGCAGTAAATCTATGTCTCAAAGGTCCCAGCAGCATATAGATAATCTGATCAAGACTGTCGCCACGTTTAGGCGTAGCAGAAACACCATACACGTATTTTGCATTTATTTTCTGCAATAATTCCATAGATGTATTAGAAGCTGCGTGATGACATTCATCCATAATTACCATTCCGTAAGAATTAATTCGTTCATTAAATTTTCCTCTGCTGTACATCGAACCAACCATTGCAACATCTATGATCCCCGTCAATGTATTTTTATTTCCGTGCAAAACGCCTATCACACTATTCCTTTTTTTCTTTCTTCCTGTTTTTGTTTCATATTCCGGTGGTTCTTCTCTTATCTCTAAGAAATGATTCAATTCATCAACCCACTGATTAAGCAAATCTTTACTTTGCAGCAAAATGAGCGTATTTACTTTTCGCTCTGCAATAAGGTAGCTACATACTACAGTTTTTCCAAATGCAGTTGCCGCACTCAGAACCCCATCTGAATGTGATAATAATTTTTCTGCTGCTAATTCCTGTTGCATTCGCAAATCACCTTTAAAAGATACTCTGATAGGTTGTCCTGTTTCTCTTTGATCTGAAACATCAACTGAAATGCCTGCTTTTTCACATTCCTGTATAATATTTTCCCGCAGTCCTCTCGGAATCTGTATATATCCATCTATATCCTTACCCAAATATACAGCACTAAAATTATAATAATTAGAATATCCCAGCCTTTTATTTTTGTAAAATTCCGGATTATCAAATGCCGCCAAACTACGAATCTGATTTTGTATTCTTGGCATAAGATTCAGAGTATCAATATAAACTCCATTGTCCAATACCATGTGAAGCTTGCCCACAACATCTGACTTACAAAACTCACATTTCTTCTTCCATGGTTTCGGTCTGACATTCTTCTCAATATTAGTAAGCGTTCCTTTGATTTCTGCTAATTCTCCCTGCCATTTTGCCATGCATTGTTCAACATCTTCTATTCCCAGCTTTCTTGTTTTATTGAAAAGAGCATCCCATTGATCAGGATATGCATTCCAATTTTCATCTACAAAAGCACTATTTCCATTTTTAAGTGCCTGCCCCTGTAATGGCAATGCAATCAAATTACCTATGCTGCTTGCCACATCCTGCGAAGGATACATTCTATCATAATAATGAAACGATTTCAGATTGATGGAAGTTGAACCCTTGTCTAACAGGAGAAATCCAAAATTTCTTGCCGTAACCGCCGGTATTGCCTTTTTAAAGAAAATCCATACATGGGCACCTTTTCCAGATCGAGATCTCTCAACTAAAGGTCTGATACCATTAAGCTCACACATTTTTCTAAGCGCATCCACTTCTTTATGCCACTCATTATCCGTATTTGCAAAGTCCGTAACCTCTGCTCCTTTTTCGTGATTGTCAAAATCAAATACAATAAATCTGCATGTACCATTTGGCAGTAAAGGATATACACCTATTACATCTGATCCATCTTCTTTTGTGCCTAACAAATGATCAATTATTTTTTTAACATCCAAACTAATCCATTTGGTATTTTCACATTCATCACACAATACCTTCTCTTTACGTTGTTTAGGGCAAAGCCGGTCATTCCAACGATTCGCACATTGTGGAAAATAGCCCCCGTTCTTTCCTCTTCTGGCATATACATCTTCTCTTCCCCAAAACATCGAAAAGAAACGTATTGCCATTTTCTCTGTAATATACGGTGGATTTACAATACGATTCCCTTGATCTAGGTCATATTCTTCTGCACTTTCTATTTTTTCTTCAAAAGGATTCACCTCTTCATAGTAAATGCCTGCTTTCTTCAATTTATCTTTTAATATCTTGTTCTCATATTCAAGCAACCTAACCATCTTTCTCAATGAATCCGCATCATATGCTTCTATGTTCAAACCTTCCACCTACAATTCTTATCATTTCGTAATATAACCTTTATTTTGTGTCCCAACTTTATTTTAGTACTCGTTCCAACTATTTCCAATACTTATTTTTCCTATTGACGCATTTCTCTGTCAATCGTATAATTAATACACAAAAAACCCGAAAAGAGGAGGTGTTCGTATGGCTACTTCAAGTATTACTCATAATTTTGTCATATCCAATCCAAACAGCGTAAAACTTTTTATTGCAGCGATTGACGAAGCCGACCGTGACCGCACACCAAAGCAGACACTTCCCGGACGTCAGTTGACAAACCCACAAGAAATCTTATCTTTAATGTCAAAAAGGAAAAAAACAAACTCTTAAATATTAAAATTCTTCAATAAAAAATCCTCTAAGACAATAGGTGTTTCACTATCTCTTAGAGGATATTTCTTTAATTTAAATGGTATCTGGTAATATTTTTCCAATTTTTCGGGAAACCCATTTTATTCAATAATTCAACTTCACTTATATGCTCTACTTCTCTGTTTACCCGGTCAATCTCTTTTATGAGCTTTCTTTTAAATTCCAGAAAATCTTTTCCAGGTAATAGATATCTAAAAGCAATCACCACAGCAAACAAATCTTGTTTTCCTTTTTCGTACTGATTACCGCTCTGTGGTAATGAAAGTTTTTTATGAAGCGGTGTATCCGCAATAGCATCTACTGTTCTGTATGTAAACAGTCGTTCCCCATGGGCACATACATTCCTATACTTAGTGAGAACAGATAGAAACTGTTCCATCTGATGCTGATTCAAAGGTTCAAAGTTTTTTGATACTTTTGATTTTAAGGACTGCGGAAACACTCGGAACATTTTTGATAAGTTTCCAAACGTAAGTACATTTGCCAAAACCCATAATGGAATTTCACCATATGTCTTGCGGTAATAGTTGATATATGTATAATCTGTGGTCGTTGTTGCCCGTTTCAAGGTCGCTATCAACTTTACGATTGTTGCATGATTTCTTTTTGTATTATTATAATTATTAGCATCCAGGTACTGCTTCTGCTCTGCTCCATACATTTCAGTAAAATAGTATGACATCAAAGAACGCATCTGTCGCTCAATCTGCAGTAAATATTTAAAGAACAACTCTCTAAGCTCTGCATCAAACTTATACAGACTGACTATTTCTTCAAAACTTGTTCCTGCTTTATATTTTTTTGTGTTTGATATTCTAAAAAGATGTTTATATCCTCCCATAAGAGGAAAATATCCTATTTGGCGTAACATCTCTTCCGCATATTCTCTGTCTTTTATTTTTATTCCCTTTTCATCACTGATCCAAGAAACCTGGTCGCTAAAAGAAGAGAATTTTTTCGGTGTCTGCATCTCATTTCTCCTTAAAACAAAAGAGGGAGAGACCCGCAGGCTCTCCCCCGCCTGTAGGCTTCGCAAGTTTCTACAGAACGATCACTGAGCTTAGTATACGTCATTTTAAATGTCCTGTCAATACGCCAAAACATTCTTAGCCATACCCGCTCAGAAGTATTCTATGCTGTTTTTTCTTCCTTATTCTGTTTTTCTTCCTCCAACTCCCGGAGGACTTCAGCGCCGTACTTATCAATCATCCGTACCAGAAAATCAATGCACCGCTCAAATTCAATATTCTGTTGCATAAGCTCCTCCCGTTATTGTTTGATCTGAGCTTATTTTACAGAACCTGCCTGAAAACCACATTGAATAGAAATTGATTGTAAATTGACACAATCAATTTAAAAAAATCCGCATTTCCTTAAATCGAATATATGTTCGTGTTATGATGGATATACTTAATCTTAACTACGAAAGGGGAATTTCTATTGAATCGATGCGATTTTTCTTCTATTAGCACTTGCTTAAAAAATCATATCAGCGAAAGTAATCAAATGAGTCAGCCTGATTTTTTATACGAATTATTTGAAGATTTTATGGATGATCTGGCAAATCAGGATTTTTCAATGGACAACGGTCTGGTTTGCCGCTGGATGACTGGTCAGGCTAAAATCAGCCCTAAAATATCCGCTTACTATTCCAAGCCATCCAATCAGGAAAAATTAGCCCATACCATCCACCAGAATCTTCTTCCATTGATGTCTGACTGTAATATGGCTATACCTCAGATTGCCAATTATGCAATGTTCCTGACAGAACAGCAGGAACCTGAAAGAGGGATCTCCGAATTACAAAAATTATCCGGCATCATCAAGGAATACCATTCCGATGACTGTCTGGATTATGCCAAAGTACAGGAAACCCTTGGAACCATTTATCTGATGACTGCCAATCTTCCGCAAGCCAAAACACATTTTAAAAGAGCTTTCAAAATATATGAAAAGATCTGGGCTGATGAACCAGAAATGATTGAAGCAAAATATCAGGAAATTCAGGAGTTATATCCACAGATTGGATTTTGCATTGGAAAAAATCTATCCGGTCTTTTAACAAAATAAGCATAATTTACGGCGGGCAACTTGCCCGCCGTAAATCTTTAAATTATGCTTTGATTTTTCCAGAAAATATTTTACTTACTTTGTTTTTCATGAGTATGAATACAATTTTTACTTATTTCCGTATCTGCGAAAACTCTTATAAATAAAAGGCAGTAAGGCTATTGCCATCACGGTATACATTACCATTACAAGCGAAATTTGTCGAAATACACAATTCCCAATCTGATAAATAAGTGGGACTTTTACACTTGCCTGTACATTTGTCAAAATTGTTGGTATCAAATTGAAAAGCGTTGTATACCCAGAAAGTGCCCGTCCTATAAATGGCAATAAGCAATATAAAAAGAACGGAATGCAAACAGCGACACTAATTGTATGCATTTTAGCCGCTACTAACATAGACACTGAAGCCGCCAGCATACTGGCTATAAATCCACATACAACTGTCAACAAATAGTATTGTCCATATGACATAATGTAAATACTATACGCCTGATACATTTGATAAGGTGTATTCATACCACTGGTTCCCATAATTCCAAAACAAATCACACTAAGTAATATAATTCCCATACAATAAATCATAACTGTCGTAGCTATTCCTGCCAGTATTTTTGTTTTAACAGCTTTTGTACGTCCATACTTTGTAGAGAAAAATACTGCATCTGCTTTTGTCTGAAAATCATCTGCAAATATTCCAGCACAAATAAAACCAACTATGATTGCCAGAATAATGGAATACGTTTCTACATACATAATCATAGTATCCCACGAACTATAAGATTCGCATTCTACTGGTAATTTTATTTCATTATATTTCTTTTCCAAGTATTTTTTCTGAACAGCAGTCTTTCCATATTCTTCTGCCATCTTTTTCATATTTTTATGATAAGTGTCATAGAACTCTTGTATATTTTCTTCTGTAATTTGATTCAGAACACTTTCATCATATTCTGCATCCGGTGTTAATACCGATATTATAAAACCCCTAATATCATCTATCGGTTGTAATGTCGTTCCGTAAATCGCATTTTCTTCTGAGGATTGTGTCACCGCATTTTTATTTTGTTCTATAACTTTTCCAAGTTCATCTTCTGTCAATGTACCTTTCCATGCTCGTCTATTATCTGTAAGTTTTCTTGTTGCCATAATTCCAGTACTAACATTTCCATTCTCATCCACATAGCGATTACTTGTAACTGCAAATCCGCTAAAAATGACAGCAAGTATCAATGCCAATCCGATTGCAAATACATTAATTTTCTTTGAAAAAATTCGTTTTAATTCTAATTTAAGCATCTTGTTTTTCCTCCGATTTTTCTCCAAAATAAAATAGAAATGCATCTTCCAGATTTTTTTCTACAGCCACAGCATCTTCTGTTGGCTTTTCTATTGAAATAATTCTAAGCTCTGCTCCGGTTTTTGTTGTTTTTATATTTCCAACCAAATATTCATTCATATATTTGTCTATCATATTTCTCGAAACATTACATTGCCATACCTTTTCTTTCATAGAAGATACTAAATCTTCCGCAGTACCTGCATAAAAAAGTTCTCCATCTTTCATTAACATAATGTTATTCGCAATGTATTCAATATCCGATACAATATGTGTAGACAAAAGCACCAAACGTTCTTCCGACAATTCACTAATTAAATTACGAAAACGTATTCTTTCATTCGGGTCTAATCCAGCGGTAGGTTCGTCCAGAACAAGAATTTGCGGATCGTTTAACATCGCCTGTGCTATTCCTACACGTCTAACCATTCCTCCAGACAAATTCTTCATTTTTCTTTTACTGAATTTTTCCATTCCTACTTGATTTAATAATTGCTTCACTTTATTTCTGGCAAACAGCATTTTTAACCCTTTTATAGAAGAAATGTACATCATGTAATCATATACGGTCAAATCTGGATAATATCCAAAATCCTGTGGTAAATATCCTAGAACTTCTCGGTATTCACCTCCTAGTTTCCATATATCTTTACCATTCCATAATATTTGTCCTTCTGATGGTTGAACAATCGTACAAAGCATACGCATTAATGTGGTCTTTCCTGCTCCATTTACTCCAAGCAGTCCATAAATTCCTTTTTCCATAACACAATTCACTTTATTAACAGCATTTACTTCTCCGTATTGTTTTGTTACATTTTTAAATTCTAATTTCATACGTGTAATCCTCCAAAATTTTTTCATCAAATAGCAATGACTTCTGAACACAAAAAATAAAATATACAAAAGTCAATATCAGCATAGCCACCCATACCGGAGTTACAATTTTCTGATAAATAACATCATTTGCAACAATCATCATCCATAAACCAACCCATACCAGACAAGAAAGCACTGCTATATATTCTGATTTTTCCCATCTGCTGTACAATACACGAAAACATATACAACATGAAACATTTACCGGAAGCAAAAAATTAACCACCAAATCACTTAACGAGAGTATTGTTGTTTGATATGTAATTGCCAAAAACGCCATAACGATCACCAGATCCACTACTCCAAACATTAACATTCTTGCTGTACAAATCTGACGCAGTGTGTAATAAGACGCCTGCTCAATTTCAATCGCACCATTTCTTCTGTTTTTCCAAATTTCCGGGACAATCAGAACCACAAATATTGTGGCAGATATTCCCATAATCCTCATCATATCTTTTATGTCTGACGTATAATTACTCAACCATATCCATAGACACATAAGAATACAACCTTGTAAAATCCACCATCTTTTTTTTATGAATTTTGTCTGCTCATACAAAAATTCAAAATAAGATGTTCTATGCGATTGTTTCGATAAAATTGACTCTGACAAAATATTCTGACATGCTTTTACTGTTCTGTTTTCTGCTTCAATCCTTACATATTTTTTTTCAATCTCCTCTTTATATTTCTTTATTTGTTGCTTATATTTCATCATAGTTTTTCACCTCCAACTCTTTCATCAAAAGTTCTTTTGCTCTTCCGATTCGATATTTTACAAGCGAAAGTTTTATGTGAAGTAATTCTGCAATTTCTCTTTGTTTCAATTCTTGAAAAAAATATAAAACTGCCGTTTCTCTAATTTCTTCCGGTAACTTTCTCACTGCCTGTTCAATAGTTAATCGGACTCCTAGCTCTTCTACATGATTTTTACTACAGTCCTCTGATTTTAGCAGTTCCTCTGATGGAATATCTTTTTTCTTTTTGTAATAATTTTTAACGGTATTTCCGGCAATTGTATAAAGATAATTCTTAACTTTTCCATATTCTTTATATCTATATAAATTGGAAAAGAAACGTGTAAATACTTCTTGTGTCAAATCCTCTGCCTCATAGGGATCATTGATATGTAGCAAACAATATTGATATATACTTGAGTAATATTTTTTGACCAGTTTTTCACACGCATCTTCATCTCCTGCTCTTGCTAGATGTACTAACAAAGAATCAGTTTTGTATTCCATTCGCAAATTTGCCTCCCTCTGTTTTCTAAATAATATAACAATCCTACTATAAAAAAAGTTAGGATTTTCTTTTGTTTTTATTTATATTTTTCTAAATATTCTTCCAAACATAAATTTTCTTCTTTCATTATTTTAGCGACAGTCGTTCCAACATAACGGTAATGCCATCTGGCGGGCAAACTGGGCAGATGCCGTAAATAAAATGCTTGCACGTAATCAGATAAATGCTACCATTGATCACCGCAGCTTTGCAGATCAGGGAATCACCGAACAGCCAACCCCATCCATGAAGGCTACATTGCCCAGAATATGGAAAAGAAAGGCATGATAGCAGACCGCTGTGAAATTAACCGTCAGATTCGTGCGGATAACAAAATGCTCCAAGAATTAAAAGCAAAAGTAGCAAAACTGGCTGAAGCTGTAGAAAAGTCTATTCCGATAATTGCAGAAACATTGGAAGTAATCCGAAATCACATGATTTTTACACAATATCATTTGCTCCACAATGAGATGCAAAAAGAAGTGATCCATGACTGGATGAATCATTTTAATCCAATACTGAATAAATACAACACCGTTAAAAAGAAACTCAAAGCTAAAGTTACAGAGCGGAAAGAACTGAATGTGAAAAAAGAGAAAACCAGTATTTTGAATCCCATCCAGCATATAAAATTGAATCAGCAGCTTACCACTATTACCGAAGAAATCGAAGAACTGAAATCAAGGAAAGAGCAGCTAATCTTCCAGGCAGAATGCTCTACCGATAAAGATATGACGAATCTATCCAAGAAATACGGCCAGATGAATAACAATCTTGATATCCTGGATTCTCAGGACATCTCGCTCAAAAAACAGCTTGAAAAAGATGCCGCCGCTTTCCGGGAAGAAAAATTTCGTCCTGAACCTGAACAGTATACAGAATTGCTGGACACCAGAATCCAGATACGTCCTGATTTCCGGGATAAGCTGATCGAGCAGCTCAAAGGTACTTTTGGTAAGTATTATGACTATCACCGCCGTGATATTGCCGCCAATGAGGTAGATTATCTCAATGTGGAAGATCCTGATGTTTTTTCCCATCGTGCATGGGAACTTGAATATCAGAGAAAACAGGAGATGCGGCGAAATCAGCTTGCTCGGACTAAGAAAATGTCATATGATATGGAATTATAACCATTTTTGAACAGATAATATGTTCTTACAAATCTCTTGTTCAAAAATGAGTTTTTCCCAAAAAAGCGTATGGATTTAAAACTTCCATACGCCTTTTTATATTCTACTCTTCAAATTGTCTAAAAGTTGACTAAAAATATATCACCGTTCATACGATGCAATAATTTCTTTGCTATCTGCTGTTTTATAATCAATTGTTCCCAAATTACCAATCAAGTCAAATGTCATATCTGCATTAACCTGCAATTCATCTTCAAGTTTGGCTGCAGACGGCTCATCTTTTAGAAAAACTGTTAATCCATAAGGCTCTGTTTCAGACTGTATCTCTATACTGTCATATGAGTATCCCGCCGGATACTCTTGACCACTTACAATATTTATAACATTTGAAGAATCTCCTACATAATCTGTCTTATACTGCGATAAATCAGGAATTTCGTACAGTTTTTCTTTTTTTCCGCACGCCGAAATCAACATTATTGACATGGCGACTAACATAATTGCAAGTACTTTTTTCTTCATAGAAACACCTCCCGAAAGCTTTATTCAACACTTTTCGATTTGAGTAAAAGGCCAAGGGACTTTAATGTCCCTTATGCTTTTTTCTTTTCTTTCGCTGTTTCAGTTCAAACATTCGCTGCTCTTCTGCCTCTTTTTTCTTGCGTCTTTTCTCTTTGCGTTCCTGCTTGTTCTGTTCCTGCTGTAATTTCAACGCCTGTTGCGATTTTGTACCAATACCTATTTCCAGCATCTGCTTCTTTACTTCCCGCTGCATCCGTTTCGGATTTCTTTTGATATCCTTTACAACAGTTTCAACAACCGAACTGAATTTCAAACTGAAATAGCACTTTTGAATATATTCCTGTACTTCATAATCTTTTGGCTCTGCACCAAATGTTACCTTTGCCACAGATAGTTTACCATCTTCGATGCGT
Organism: Dorea sp. 210702-DFI.3.125; assembly: GCF_020560945.1. Lineage (NCBI taxonomy): Bacteria > Bacillati > Bacillota > Clostridia > Lachnospirales > Lachnospiraceae > Dorea > Dorea sp. 210702-DFI.3.125. Next base: position 1,192 of record NZ_JAJCNF010000041.1, on the reverse strand, counting down.
TCAAAGATTCCCACCCAAAACGGCTCTTCCAAAAATACTGTCAGCTTTCCATTTACTTTGTCCATAAGAATCCCTCCTAAAATTGATTGAACAAAGAATGGACAACCCGGAGGGGCAGGTTACTTACCCTATTTATATAGGACGGCCGGGCTACCTACCGGCTCTGGCACATCAAAGATGTACGTTGCGTTTTTATCTTTGCGTTTATAATCAAGCCATATGGCACGATTAACTTAATTCTATAACTTCTAAGTTACATTCCTCAAAAATCTTCTTGCTTCCTAAGATTCTATCTTCTGTTCAAATCATACCATATGATTAATGCATTTTCTATATACTTTCTTGATACCCAGCAAAAACCAGAAAAAAGCTCCCGAAGGAGCTTTCCACGTTTTAAATGTATGCTAATTCGCTTAACACAATCTCTTCTGCATCATTCCTTATTTCCCATGAAGAATGTTGTAAATTAGTAATATCCACAACGATAACAGGTAATTTAATTATTCGTATTTTTTCCCGATAATGTAAATCGAAACTACCATACCACCTAAAATCATAATTAAGAAAATTTTACTTAAAATATCCCATAAAGCTATATTGAGACAATTGATTATTATAATACCTGCAAGAGGATATAGAACAACCGTTGCAAGTGTCCAAATTTTTAAAGTTGTACAGATGTACATCCAATTTCCGTTGTTAAAGGATAAACCAACTAGATGTATTCTAAAAATTCCTTGTGAAACATAATTTATCTTGTTTGCATCATAATATGTTGGTAATATGTCTTTGGCAAAGAAACAAAACCATGCACCAAATAAAAGCATTAACCCTGTAACCAGCAATATATCATCTTTCATCTCAGCTATTGAATTCCCAGATACGACTAACATAATAATTTCTGTAATAGATATTAAAAAGCATAGCAAATATGCTAATATCCAGTTTTTTCTATGCTGATGAATAGAATTCCTAACAGCCATATCGAGAGAGCCTACTACCAATTCCTCGACTTCTTTTGTATCAATATTTTTCTGTGTATCTATTTTTTCTCCACGTAACAATTCTGTAACGGTAACATCTAATATATCAGCTATTGGTATGAGTAATACGACATTAGGCATACTAAGACCCGTCTCCCTTAATTAAAGATATTGTTGGGTAAAAAAGAAAGGTCAGTCGATTTTGCCGA
>NZ_JAJCNF010000040.1:0-22290 GCF_020560945.1 Dorea sp. 210702-DFI.3.125 | reverse complement strand
AAGGCTGTAAAAACAGGAACAGCCAGCCCGAAAGAATTTACGGACTGGCTGTATCAGCAGAGTAATGTAATTGTTGAGCTGACCGAGATATGAAAAACTTTCTATCGTCAATTTCGCATTATTGCAATAACAGATTGCTTCTTCCATGAATGAATAAGCAATATTGTCATCAAACTTTCAAGCATAAACATAGCAACAGCAAAAAGAGTAAAAGCAACAACCGGAAATACAAATCCCGTAGACATGCCTGCATTTTTCAAAAATATACCGATTGCATATCCGCCGGGGATTCCAACAACAGCAGTTATAAGCAATGCAATCAAAGTAGTAAAAAGACCTTCCATCATAAATGCTTGCTCCAACTGCTTATTTGTCATACCAATAGATTTTAGTGTGCCCATTTCCTGTTTCTGTGATAAAAGATTTGTCACAGTAAGATTGATTTGATTGATAACCGCAAATATCCACAAGATGGCTGCAATCGCATAAGCTAATGTAAAACCTGCACGATTGTCTGATTGGTGTTCTACAATAAAATCTTGAAGGGTTTGTAAGCGAACATCCCTATTGTCAGAAACGAGTAATTTGAGTTCTTGCTCGATTATCTCCTGATATTCAGCTTCTGCTTGTATTTCGATTGCGTATGTACAGTCATAACCTGCAAGTTCTTTGAGCATATTTTCCGGCATTCTGAAAATATAGCCACCCATTCCATCATTGCTGGAAGTGATTGCACCAATTTTGAATGCTTTTGTTATTGTTTTACCACTATGATTTTTGAAATTAAAGGTCACAGTATCCCCAATTTGAGGTTTCCAATGGTAAACATCATAAATACGTTCGGGATCACTTACAACTAATTCTGTATCATCAGTAATATTTCCAGACAAAACCGCTGCATTTAGCGACGCCAAATCCTTTTCATTATAGCCGAGCATCAAGGTGCTATCTGAAATATCATTGTCTGTTGAGAAATCAACTGGTACGGTAGCATAAGTAAATATATTGCTAACTCCCTCTATATCTCCAACACGCTTTACATAATCAGAAAAATATTCTTTCTGCAAGAGAGCATCCAAATTTTCACTTTCGTTTTCTAAATCAATGCTGATTTTGAAATCTCCGTACTTCATATCCCAATAACGAGCCATACTCTCGGCATTAAAAGAACTCTGATAACTTGCTGCAAGGAAAAATATAACTCCGCACAGTCCCAATGATAAAATGGTCAATAGAGATTTTTTTCTGTTTCTGGAAAAGCTGATTTTCGCTAAATATACAGGCGTAATACGATGTCTTTTGTGAGTGCGGTAATTTACAATTCCCACTGGATTCTTCAGGGCGGAAATTGGAGAAGTATTCGCTGCAATTTTTGCTGGTTTACGAACACTAATATAAACAAGCAGTATTCCAAAAAGGCATGCGCCACATAGAGAAACAATAAATGCAAATACTGACCAGCCTTTTGATTGCAGACAATAGCTGATGATCGTTCCCATGATACTACCAATTAAAATCCCCGGAACTGCAAGCATATAACCCTGTTTAAGAACTATTTTATAAATTTGCTTTTTACTTGCCCCTATTGTCCGAAGCTGTCCGAACTCAGCAACTTTTTGTCCAACCGAAATATAGAAAATGCTGTAAATTACAAGTGCGGCAGCTAAAAACAAAATGGCAGCAACTACACCATATACCGCATAATTACTGAAGGACAAAGTTGTATTTACATAATCATAGTAACTGCTGACTGTCCAATTATTCAGTCCAGTCTCCTCTGAAATTTGAGATAATATTTCTGTTGCTTCGTCTTTTGTAAGGGTATCTGCATTTTCAAGCCAAACATATCCATTAAGCAGGTCATTTCCACGTAATTCCCGGCATTTTTCAAGTGAAACAAAAACAGGATAAGCGGTAGAAGTTTTATCATGGTAAATACCAACAATAGTATAATTCTTCAAAGTACCATCCAGATTCAACTGAACTATGGCGTTGATTTCCGGAGACTTATTTTCACTGGCAAAAAAGGCATCTGTAACAGCAATTTCACTTGCTTTCTCTGGATATTTTCCGTCAAAGGCAGGAATCAAACTAAGCATGTCATCATCATAATAAATCAGAGACAGTTCTTTAGAATTTTCTTTCACTGTTTTGATATTACAGGAAAGTCCTACACTTTTTACTTCTTCGTTTGCTAAAAACTTTTCTTTACTGTCCTGCGTAATGTCAAAGAAAATTCCTTGATGTAATCCTTCGATTTCTTTCTGATTTTGATAAATGATATTTTGCACTGTGAGCAACGACATCATTATCATAGCAACGGCTACAATAATTGCCGAAAGGCAAAATAAGTTTTTCTTCTTATCAAAACGCACACTTTTTCGTGCTAATTTTTTAATTACTGCACTGGTATCATTTTCAAAAGGATAATTCATAATTCCCACCTCCTTTAGCCAACAATTTTACCATCTTCAATCCGTACAATGCGGTCTGCGAGTTGAGCGATCTCGTTGTTGTGAGTAATCATTACAATGGTCTGATTAAATTCTCCGCTGGTACGCTTCAAAAGCCCTAACACATCTGCACTGGTCTTGCTATCAAGATTTCCGGTCGGTTCATCAGCAAGGATAATCGCAGGCTTCGTAATTAAAGCTCGTGCAATCGCTACACGTTGCTGTTGACCGCCTGAAAGATTGTTCGGCATATTTTCCAGTTTATCTTCTAAAGCCAACATATACACAACTTCGTCCATAAATTTCTGGTCTACTGTATCGCCATCCAGTTCCACAGGCAGGACGATATTTTCATATACATTCAAAATCGGAACCAGATTATAATTTTGGAAGATAAATCCGATGTTACGACGGCGGAAAATTGTCAATTCATCATCATTCTTTTTTGCGAGTTCTTCTCCCCGTACAACCACGCTGCCGGAAGTGGGGGTATCAAGTCCTCCCATCATGTGAAGCAATGTAGACTTACCGCTGCCGGAAGTTCCAACTACGGCAACAAATTCTCCCTGTTCCACAGTAAAATTTACACCATTAAGGGCACGAGTAATATTTGGTTCTGTGCCGTAATACTTCTTTAAGTCGATTGTTTGTAAAATGCTCATATTCAAATGCTCCTTTCAAGGCTTTCTATCTGTTGATAAAGCCATTGTAAACCACAAATGTTACACAAATGTCCGAGATAGAAAAAATTTTTATCGAAAATCAGGGTGAAATGTTACAACGCTCGGACATTTCAAAAAAAGTGGTTATATCTTACCTTACAGGAAGCATAATAGAAAATTCTGAGCCTTGCCCCAGCTCTGAAACGACCTTGATATAGCCCCCTTGCCTTGTTACAATCTCACGAGCCAAATACAAACCTATTCCTACACCCTGTTGATCATGTACTTCTTCCTCACGATAGAAGCGCCGGAAGATGGCAGCCTGATTGTTTTCTGAAATGCCCTTGCCGGTGTCGGTCACTTTGACCTCTACGTACATTTCCCACTGAACCACTGATACAGAAATCTTTCCACCTGACGGAGTGTATTTTACTGCATTGTCCAGCAGATTGAAAAGGGCTTCGCTTGTCCACTTGCTGTCATGGGAGATTATCAAATTTTCCGGGCAATCCACAGATACAGCAATTTCTTTTTTCTCTGCGGCATATACAATACTGCTCATGGCTTGTGCAAGCGTATGGAATAAGCTGCTGTCTTTCTTTTCTAATCGTATCGCTCCGGTTTCCAACCGGGATGTTTTAACCAGTGCTTGGAACAGAAAATCCAGTTTATCAGTCTGACTGCGTATGCCTTGTAAAAAGTCCATCCGTTCTTCTTCTGAAACAGGCTTTGTTAAAAGTGTGTCCGTTACCATTTGCAAATTGCTGACAGGCGTTTTTACTTGATGCGAAATATCAGAAATCAGCATTTGAAGCTCCTGTCGTTCCATGTCTACCTTGTGTCGGTTTTTCTGCATAATCTCATACAACCGGATTAAGCGGTGGTTGATACGGGCAAAAAGAGTTTCACTATCATTTGACTTTTGTAATTCCTCGTTTCCATCAATCATGTTGTCCAGCGTCCGGCACAAATTAGAAGTAAAATGAGAAAGGCGTTTTCCAAAAAACAGCACCAATAGCCAAATCCAGAAAAATGCACAGAGTGTCAATGTTCCACCCGCTATGAAAATTCGTGTATCCTGCATTATACCGCCGAAAATACCAGTAATTACCAGCATAGAGAAAACCATGCCAGTACTAATCAGTCTACAAATTTTCTTAGCAGAAAGGTTATTCAGTTTCATTTCTTTTCGCCTCCTGTCCATTGATAACCCATACCGTAAACCGTTTTGATATATGTGTCGCCATCCGCTTCAATCTTACTGCGAATGCGGCTGATAGAAGTAGTAAGGGTATGTTCATCTACATATTTTTCATCAATGTCCCACAGTCTTTCCAAAAGTTGTTGGCGGGTAAGTACCTGCTTCGGATTTTTAAGAAATAGGTTCAGCATTTTATATTCCATCGCAGAAAGCGCTAATGGTTTCCCGTTCAAACTTGCAAATTGTTCCGAAAAATCCAGAAACAGGCTACCATCCTCGTAAATATCCTTAGCTGGTTTGTGATGTTCCAACATAGCGAACATGGCTTTGATCTTTCGCTGCAAAGCACTAATCGAAAAAGGTTTCGTGATATAATCCACTGCACCAGCTTCATATCCTCGTATCTGATCGCTTTCCTGATCGTTGGCAGTTAGAAATATAACTACTGTATCAGGATGCTCTGGCTTGATAAGACGGCATAGGTCATAACCATTTCCGTCTGGTAAATTTATATCCAGCAATACCAAATCAAAAATGTTTGTTTTTAATGATTCAGCGGCTGTCCTTGCATTCAGAACAGAAGTTATTGTGTAACCGTCCAGTTCCAAATTATAAGTAAGCGTTTTATTCAAAAGATTATCGTCTTCGACAATTAAAATCTGCTTCATATTGTCACTTCCTTTTCTTTTTGCAGATAGTATAACAGGCAAATGTCCGAGAATTGTTACAAGGACAAATATATTTTTCATTTTACAGCTTTTTTCTGTGTACTGCAATTTTATAAAAGAAAGGACAGCAGTGTCAAATTGCTGTCCTTACGGCTTATTATAGCTGGTAGTGTATAAGCGTGGGTTCATCATATTTGGTGTGGTATCTTTAACTATGGGAAACTCCGGTCTCCCACTTCGATACTGCCCGGTCTGTTACATTCAGCTTTTCCCCGAGAGCCTTCTGTGTAAGCCCTTTTTCTTTCCTACACTCTGCAATAAATGTTCCGGTCGCTTTTGAGTTCGCCATATCACAACCTCCTTCGTTATCCTGTAAATAAATTCTAGCAGACAGGCTCTAAAAAAGCACCCTACCAGTGGTAGAGTGCCCTGTAATCCCTGTAAAATGAGCTTTTATATAAAAATTCTTTACACAGATACATGAAATTTTTTATTAGTCATCGATTCCAACCATTACAGATGTTGCTTCAATAACTGCGTAAGCTGCCTTTCCAACTTCAAACCCAAGCTCTTTGATAGAATTCATGGAAATTGTGGAGCTGATAATATTCTCCCAACTGTATTTTTTAACGTATATCACGTTTCTTTATTATACTTGCCGGGGAGCCAGAAAAGCAACCGTTTCTAACAGATTTTTAGTCGAAAAAAGATTGTGTATCGCTCTCAAATGAGCTATTCTAAAGCCAAAATAGAGGATTTATGTGTCGCAGAGTGCAACACTCTGCGACACAATATTGTTATTAATCAAATTCTGCCACCTGTATCTCAAAGTCTATCTGCGTGCTACAATTTCAACTCCTTTAACAACCGCCCCTGATAATCAGAATCCTCGACGGCTCGTTTTAAATCATCTATTCTTCCAAGTTCTATCAACCGCTTATGCAATTCATTAATCTGTTTTGCACCTTCTTCCCTGCCAATTCGCTCGCCTTCTTCTCTTCCAATCCTGGTCGCATAATGGAGCTGCGCATACTTATCCCGTTTATACTTCAATCTCGTCTCATACTCCAGACGCTTCTTCTCGTCCGCACTGAGTCTGTCCAGTTCTTCATACGCTTCTCCAAAATACTCGTCCTGCTTTGCCATCTCTTTTAACTCCTTCCGGCTCTTTGCATTAAGGAATCGCATCCACCTTATGATCCCTTCTTCATTTTGATCTTCCGGTGGTAATTTTCCCAATTCCAACACATGAATCTCCATAACATCTGTATAAACTTCTCCCGTCTTGGTATCACAAAATGTAATCTTCCGATAGCACCTGCTATCCTCCGGGAAATGTACAAAATCCAGGATACTGACATGGATGCATTTCTGAATTTTGTCATAATCATCGCCTTTATGAATCTGATCTGTGACCATCTTGCTCAGATAAAACACAATGCGCTTTTTCCAGAAATCAAATTCTGCCACCTGCATCTCAAAGTCTATCTGTGTACCATCATGCATTTCAACACGCACATCCAAAACCCCATATTTATCATCTTCATACTCTTTTCTGAGTACGGTCGGCAATAATCTTGTCTCCTTGATTTCTTCCGGTCTTACTCCCAACAACGCTGCAATAATTCCTTTTCGTACCTTTTCATTTCTCATCAGTTCTTTGAAACAAAAATCCACGGTTGGAAGCATGATAAACTCGTCATCTGTGCGGTTCTTTTGTACCTTAGTTCCTGTTCTTTTTGACATATACTCTCCTCTCCGACAACTTCCTATAGTCTGAGAAAAGATTATCTAAAGATATTTTACCATATATTAATAGTATATTCCAGTTGGATATGCTATTCTTCAAATAACATTCTGTGTCGCACCAGGTTTCTTCCCAGCCTATATTCACTTGTCACACGTTCATCACTTTGGAATAACGCCCGATACTCTAAGCCTCCGAAATGAATGAAATTAAATAGATACCTTTGGCAGATAACAAGAATCGTCATCCGCGTGACGTTAGAATAACACATATAGTATAGCTTTGCAATAAAATTTTTCATATATGTCAGGTAATCTCATCTTTCTGCTTTGGTAGCTCTACAACAAATCTGCATCCACCATATTCGCGGTTTTCTGGTTTTTACATCTTCCTCTTGGTCTGTAGACACTTCTTCTCCTTCTGCACAAGTCTACAGTTCTTTCAGGAATTCTCCGATATCTTAATTCATGCAGACAGACTTTCTCGTTATTTCTGCAGATGCATATGCTTCACCCTGGTTCCATCCGTCATGGACGATATTTCCACAGGCAATACAAGACCATTTTCCGAAGCTATTGCTGATATCAGGAGCCGCCACAGCCGAATCATCTGTTACAGTCTCTGGTTCAGCCTTTACCTTTAAATTCTTTTTCGGCTATAAATCTCTCCTCCTTCCCAAAAAGGTACAAAAAAAGACCCTCTACGGTTTTACAGTAAATGATCTTTTTATTGCCAAGATTCAATTTATATTATTCTGTTTTCATAATCTTGTAACTCATGGAAAATATCATCCACATATACAACATCATTTTCTATTCTGTACAACATAAAATATCTGTGCTGTTGAAAATTTATTCGACGATATCCAAAACTCTGTAAATGTGGATTGTCACATATTTTCAAACTACTCGCTACATACTTTAACCTTTTTACAGTATCCTCAAAATCATCAAGCACATTTCTTGCTGCCTGTTTATTTTTCTTGGCGAAAAGCAGATACTGTATAAACTGATTCAAGTCTTCTTCTGCTTCATCTGTTACAACTACTTTATAATCCATATTTTCCTCTCATATCTGAAATCACATCTTCCGCATTTCGGTAATTTCCCTTTTTTGAAGATTCTCTGGATTGTTCCAGTCTTTGAAGCATCTCTTCTTCTGTCATAGATGTATAAGGATTATGCACAGTTCGTTTTATTTCAAATGGAAATCCATTATATGCAACCGCCTGCGTTAAAAACATCCTTATTGCTGATGTCGTATCAGTTCCAAGATCTTTAAAAAGCTGATCTGATTTATTTTTTAAGTCATCGTCTACCCTGATCTGAATTGTACTTGCCATTTTAGATACCTCCTTTTTTCTTCATTATAATGCCATTTTATTGCTAATTCAATACAATTGTATTGATATTTCACTTATTTCGATGCACTTATCTAAGATAGTGGGTATGGAATCTTGGATTACAATTGAGGCAAGTACAATAAAAATACAATCAGCACAGCTTTTTCTTTCTGTACTCATTTAGTTCCTGACGTCCAATGATTGGGATACCAGGATAACCATCTGCCTGTGTCCTGATTGCCGGAGAGCTTGCCTGAATATGAAATACCCAGTTCAATTCGCTCGAATCTCTCGGCCAGAATCCATTGATCAGCATAGCTTCCTTGAACTGGTTATTGTACAGATAAATCTGGGTACGTTTACTCCGCCTTTCTGGTTTGTAATGGATATCACTTTACACATATGTTGTTTCTCCTGTTCTTTCATCAAAATTCTTCATCACGGAATGCTTCCAGATATTCATCAAGAAGATCCAGATTAACTAATACAATTCGTTTGACATTCTTCACTTATCCGGCTTCGTACGGTGCTTGGTAGTTTAGCAAATAAATTGCTTATCTCTGCTTACTCGATTAGAAATCGTTTCGATATTTACTTGTAATCTTCATCGCCTGCAATTCCTGCAGTATCCGTTCCTACGGATTCTTCAGAAGTAAGCGAGATTTAAGATGTGGACATTCTTGCATTTCTGACACTTCACACTCAAATATCCGGTTGCGTCTGAAAAAACTCTCTGTATCCTGAACCCGCAAGTCGGGCAGAGAATATCACGCTCTTTCAGGCTTTCTGCTTCTAGTCTTGACAGAAGCAATCTCTTTTGTATTTCAGGTGCTACCTAAGTCTGTATATGAAGTTTTGGATTTATCTTGTAGTTTGCGAATATCCGTACAAATAGAAAAAGCCCTTTGAGAAAAGGATTTTTCCTCTCTCAAAGGGCAAGTTGACAAAGCTCTGCTTGCAGCTCCTTTCGCATTTCCTGCAAAGCTCGTTGTATTTCTTCCTGCCACGCTCATCAAGAAAGAACGCCCATTCTCTCTTGAGGTATTTCGGCATACGGGGCATAGCGGGCACCTCCTTTTCGCTGCCTAATTGCCGATTTGCTCCCGAAACGCAGAAACGCCCAAAACCTGACCCCGCTGTATGGTTTCGGGGCGATTTTGGGCGTTTTCTTTCGATATGAGCGGCTTTGTTTTAGCGGCGATATCCTTTACCGCCAACCATTCAAAAGCCGCTGTTTGTCACTTCCCGGTAACAAAAAAGCGCCGTATTGCTACGACGCTTTTGTCTTGCTCGTAAGATGGAGCAAGGGAACGCTATTCAATTATCTGTTGTACTTTTTCTTCCTGCTTACAACCGTTGTGCCAATGGCTGCACAGCCGCTGATGAACAACAGGGCAATCCACAGTGCAAGGTTGCTTGTATCGCCGGTCTGGGGACTCTTATCGGATGTTCCCGGTTTGGTACTGGCAGGTTTTTTCTCAAGAGCAGCAATCGCATCTTCGATAGTCTTTGCCATCTTGTCTACTTCGGATTGCTCCGTAATATTTTTACCACGGACAACAGCCTTGACAGCAGCTTCCACACTGGAGAAATCCTTGTAGTCATTCTTGTTTAGTGCATTTGCTTTGGCAATGGCTGCATCAACCTTAGTGTAGTCAGCACCCTTGTATTGCAGGGCAGCAATGGCATCTTCAATAGCCTTCGCCATTGCGTCAACTTCGCTCTGTTCAGTGATGTTCTTGTCACGGACAACAGCTTTGACGGCAGCTTCCACGGCGGTGAAGTCCTTGTAGTTGTCCTTGTTCAGTGTATTTGCCTTGGCAATGGCTTCGTCGACCTTAGTGTAGTCGGCAGGTAAATAAGTCATTGCAACCGTCTGCGTATGCGTTGCCACATCGGCGGTAATCGTTATATTGCCGGTGTATGCTTTGCAGTTATCGGCTGTTACTTCAACAGGGTAAGTTCCTGCTTCCAAACTGACAGAGCCGGTAACCTCCTGACCATTCACTTTAACAACAACATTGGTCAGACCGTCTGGCGTTACAACGAAAGAAACCGGATAGACAGCCTTTGTGATAAAATGAACATTTTTATAAAGTGCAAAGTACTGAGTACCGCTGGAAAGCAGGTCAATTTCTGTTCCTTCCGAGTCTACAGCTTTTGCATAGTTCAGATGATAGCCATCGGCTATCACAGGCACACATTCATCGAAAATTGCAGGGATATTATTCTCATTCGTATTCTTTGCATCAATCTCTGCTTCTTCTACGGTAAAAGTACCGTTACCGCCCATCGGGAATTTACCGTCAGTGGTTACTTTGGCGCCTCCTTTGAGCAGAATATTGCCTTTTGCCCATATTGCACCGTCCGCAGTAGAGGTACAGTTTACCTCGCCTCCGTTAACCGTCAGATCACCTGCAGCATACAGACCGGGATAATAGCTTGTTGCTTTAACTTTAGATGCAGCAAGTTCAATATCGCCGCCGTTCCCTTCTTGATCTTTCCAGATATATGCTCCGTTGCGTCCGTCCTGGGTTGCCTTAAGCGTAACATCGGCGTCGTTTACAATCTTCAGCCTATGGGCATCGATTCCGGCATACAAGCCGATGGAATCCACTTTTGCCCCGTCAATTTCGACCGATCTTCCGACTATGCCCAATCCGCCTTCAGCGTTTATTACGACCTTTGCTTTATCGGAAATCTTGACGTCAGCCCCTGCGCTAATTCCATCGTAGGTACTTCCGTTAACATTGATTACCAGTGTTCCATCACCGGTAATCTCGACAGAATTGCCGGAATTGGGGGCTATTGCTATTCCTCCGCCGGAATAGGTTCGGGTAATACTATTTGTCCCGGTCAACCGTATCTTCAACGTACTGGGGATAGTCGTTTTAATACCGTAGTCTGACATGGTGTCGCTGTCAAGGGTAGCATTGTTCAAAGACAAGGTGTGAGTGGTCGGGTCATAGCTTACTGTTCCGCTGCAAAGATTATCCTTATTCTCAGACGTGACCTGTACGCCGTCTACCCAGATGTCGTAGACTGTGGGTTCCGCTGCCAGTGCTGTGGCAGGCAGGAGTCCAGCTACCATTACAATGCTGAATAGGATTGCAAATAGTTTTTTCTTCATAACAGTTCCTCCATTTTTTAATTGTCCGCTATTTACTTCCTCCGACAGCGGACACACCGGAGATGACAGAAGGTTTAACCGGAAAAGATTGATTTGCCGGTCGTGGTTAGGACTTCAATATCAAACCACCATCCTTCCGACAAACGCAAAAAGGATATAAATCCCCCACCCCATAAATATACAGCAGTATTATATCAGATTTTTTCCGAAATCTCAAGCGGTTTTCAGAATATTGCTCTCGTCTTCCTTAAAATAACAAAAAAAGATACAGATACTGTCATTTTCTCAGTACCTGTATCCTCTTAACTTTATGATAGTAAAGTATAATTACACATTATTATATCAAGAACAGCCTCCTTAGATAAGAATATAAATGATATCTTTACTGCTGTTAATGGGAATGCCTTTTACAATATTCATTACTCTTTTATACTTTTATACTTCTTCCAAAGAAGGAATCCTACATATACTATTACAGCAAACGTAGTAGTAATGTCTATCAAAAGGCTTTTACATATTAGATAAAAGCATGTAAAATTTCTTTTACATAGCTTAATTGCGGTCTATTTAGCTTGTTTCTTGACTACTCAGGAAAAATATTTCTACCCTCGCCCCACCTGTATTTTCAGAATTTGAAAGTTTAATACCTCCACCATATTTTTCAGCCACAGTTTTTGCAAAAAATAGTCCCATCCCATAATGGGCTTCGCCATTTCTACTTGTGTCATCCATAAAAAACTGCTCTGTGCCATGCAATAATGCTTCTTTTGTAAATCCTGATCCGCTATCCTCCACAATGAATGTCAGCCGGCCATCCTGCTCCTTTGCGTCAATATAAATGATTCCATTTTCTTTTGTATGCTCCACTGCATTCTGAATCATATTCATTACGGCCCGGAACATTGGATCATAAGCAATCGTTACCTTTTTATCACTTTGTCCCGCCTTCCAATCTATTTTCTGGTGATAGATTTCTACCAGTCCGAGTGCCTGTTCCTTTATATCTGCGAAAAAATCTTCTAACCTCACCGTTGTATAGGTAACATCACTGCAATTCCATGATTTTGTGACATCTATCAACTGTTTTACATAACTTTGTATCTGTGTTGTGCCGTTCAAAACATAAGTGATATTATTCTTCTGTTCTGTGGTCAGTTCAGTCTCTGAAAGTAGTTCTGCATTTCCCCGTACAATCGTAAGAGGTGTTTTAATATCATGCGCCAAAGCAGACATCTGTTGTTTCTTTTCCTGCTCTGTTTTCCACTGCTTTTCTAAAGATTCTCGCAATGCATCTCGCATATCATCGATTGCCGATAAACAGTCATCAAACTCTTTGATACCGGAACAGGATGTCTCATATTCCAGATTTTGATCCTTTATTTGTCTGATTGCGTCTAATACAGGCTGCATCTGCTTTTTGATTCTTTTTCCAAAACGTATGGACGGAATGATGATAATCGCTACCGCTCCAATCACTGACATAATACTCATCACATTCTGTGGTCCTATAAAATGCTCCCTCAAAAAAGCTGAATGATATTGAGGTGTCAGGCGATATTGCAATACAACATATTCATTTTCCCTTACAATTACTTTATAAAAATATTTCCCGGATGCGTTTCCGTACTTTGCAACATTCCATGCTATCTGTTCGTATTGTTCTGACAGATCTCCACCTATTTTCTCTCCATTCTCTGAAAAGATTACATAATCACAAAGTGCAGGAATCATCTCAGCAGTTACTTTATCCGCACGTAAAATCGTATCATATGCTTCATTAATCTTTTGCTCTGCATAATTCGCCGGATAGATACAGCCCACACTAATCAAAAGGTACAGCAGCAGCCAAGCAACAATCACCAAACCTACTAATGATCCAAGCATGACCAGTACATATCTCATAAAAATCCAGCTGAGTGCATTGCTTCTCTTTACTCTTCCCATTTATATCCAATCCCCCAGACTGTTTTTATCGGTGTATAATCATAATCCGCAAATTTTGCTCTTATATTTTTGATATGCGTGATAATGGTACTGTCATTACTCTCACTGTCAAAACCAAAGACCTCTTCTAAAATCTGTTCTTTCGAGAAAACCTGTCCCCTGTTTTTAGCCAGAAATTCACAGATTTCGTACTCTGCTTTCGTAAACGGAAGTTCTTTATCATCCATCAACAGTTTCTTTTGAGACATCTGAATGCAGACTCTCCCTAAAACCATCCGGACAGAATGTTCCCTGTGCTCTCTTCTAAGATGTGCATTGATCCTTGCCCGAAGTTCCATCACTCCAAATGGCTTTGAAATATAATCATCTGCTCCTAAAGAAAGTCCGTTTACCAGACTGTTTTCCTCCGTTTTTGCCGTAAGAAACAAAATCGGACAATCCACAAGTGCCCTGATTCTTTTGCATAATTCAAAGCCGTCCATTCCAGGCATCATAATGTCAAGTAAAATCAGGTCATAACGATGTAATTCTTCCATATTAAGTTTCAGCGGATTACTTACTTTGGTAACCAGATGTCCATCCTTATTCAAAATGCTTTCTATCATTTCCAGAATTGCCGGTTCATCATCAACTGCCAGTATTTTTGCCATAGTTTCCCTCGATTCTATTCCGATATTCTGTTTCCTTCCCAGTGGTTTACCCACCAAAAATAGTATACCATACTAATCCCTGTAAATATTAAACAACCTGGTATGAATGACAACCATTCACCTACACTAGTTTCTCCCAATACAGATTGCAGATAAGTATATGGTACTCTACCCGTCCAGCAGACAAATACATATTTCCACACATAATCTCCAAGTCCGGTAAGCATCAATGCACTAATTAGTCCTGATATAATCCCTGCTCCAATGGATACCCCTTTTCCAAACTGAAAAGCCAGAATCAGCTGCCACAGATAAAGTGGAACACTGCTTCCCCACAGCAGCAATGCTGCAAATATACATCCTTTCATGATTTCGATATCGCTTGATGCGATTCTTCCAAATCCAATTCCGAATATGATTGCTGTCAATAGGATAGAGCACAGACACAAAACCAGTAGCATCAACAGTTTCGATAAAAATGCTGCAGGTTTATCCGGTAAAGACAACAGATTTTGAAAATCACCTGCATTTTGTTCCTGTTCCATCACACTTGCTGTAAAAATTCCAATAAGTACCGGAAGTCCTGCTCCTATTGCCTGATAAAATGCAATCACTTTCATATTTTCATTCCATGGTGAAAAAAAGTAATATATTAAAAATATAACGCTAGTTATAATCGGAATCAGTAAGTGTGCCAGAATCACAGATGTTCCTTTCATCTTTCGCAAGTCTGCATTAAGAGATCTTCCAATCATCTTATTTCACCTCTCTTCTCTCAAACCATTTCAAAAACAGAACCGTTACAAAAACAAACCAGATGATTGAGAGACACATTCCCGGAACAATGACTCCCGTATCCAAAAGAAGATTCCCTGCTTCTGCGGCAAGTCCATTTGGTAAAACATGAAGCAACGGGCACATCATTCGCATAGGGATTGCAGAAACAAGTACATACCAGATTCTGGTTTGTGATATTACCACACCGCTGACGGTAATAAATAGGCAGACGAACAGGTTTACAATCATTCCAAATCGTTCACTTAAAAATAAAGCTACCGGAATCTCCCATAACTCAGAAACCGTCAGAAACAATACTGCAATCAACGCTCCTCCAACTGGAACATGTGTCGTTAGAAGAAAGCCTCCAAGCGTTGCTCCTGCAAACACAATCACATTAGAAAACAAAATCATGTACCCAATATAAATAATTTTCCCCAGCAACAATTTTCTTCTGTCTGTGGGAATAGTCATTAAATGATAGTATTTTATCTTTTTCTCCTGCGCCACAGAAAGATAACAAAATAGAGCAATCATCCCCGGCAGCAAAAGTGTATACCACCAGTTCCAAACACTTTCTGCATAAGCATTTGTCATCCCAAGAGTAAATATAAATGCCATGACAAATGTAAGAAGAGGAAATCCCCAGATAAACTTTTTTCGCATGGTTCTTTTGGCTTTTTGATGTTCTGCTTTTATAATATTAACCATGGATTTCACCTGCTTTCTGGTTTTTTCTTACCACATTCATAAACAAATCTTCAAGATTATCTCCCTGCTTTAATGCTCCTTCGTATCCTAAGATTCCACCTGAAATAATCCCGACTTTATCTGCAAGTAACTGTACCTCTGAGAGAATATGACTGGAGAGAATTACAGTGATTCCCTGTTCTGGAAAAGACCGGATCAGCTCTCGTAATTCCTCGATGCCTATTGGATCTAATCCATTCGTAGGTTCATCCAATATCAAAAGTTCCGGTTCTCCAAGCAATGCCATTGCAATGCCTAGCCTTTGCTTCATCCCCAAAGAAAACTGTCCTGCTTTCTTCTTTCCGGTGTTTGTAAGTGATACAATCTGCAAGACCTCATCAATTCTGTTTTCATCTGTACCAATCAATAATTGTCTTACCTTCAAATTCTCTCTGGCGGAAAGATTTTCATAAATAGGCGGATTTTCAATTAACGCTCCTATTTTTGATAAATCTTTCCTATCCAAAAGTTTTCCATCAAAGTAAATCTTTCCTGCAGTTGGTTTCATCATACCGGTCAGCATTTTCAATGTGGTAGATTTACCAGCGCCATTCGGTCCAAGCAGTCCATAAATCTGTCCCTTTTCGATATTAAGTGAAACATTATTTACCGCTTTCTGTTTTCTAAAATATTTACATAGATTTTGTGTCTGTAACATCATTTCCATCTTTACTATCCTTCCTTCTATATTTCATTTCTTACTGAAATATAACCTAACAGAAAAAAATAAAGATTTGATGAAGATTTATTCCCGTATGGAATAAACCATCAATTGAATATCATTATCAGAACTCGGCTTTCCACTGAAATCAGCAAAGCTGTTACAAATACGAAGTCCTAATTTACAGAATATCTCCGTGATTTCATCCAAACTATATAACCTTATAGGATTTCCTTCTTTCATTTCAGGCTTATAAAGTGCTTCTCCATACATATAGTCTACCTGCCCATATATCAGCGTTTTTCTATCCTTCTCCCATTCAAAAGCAGATAATGTAAGTCCCTTTTCTCCTGCATCCCATAACTTGCAAACCTGAATTGAGATTTCATATATTCCAAGGGATTTAATAACTGTTATATTTTATTATCAAATATCTCTCAATCCCTTGAAAACACAAAGTTTATCGCAGGTGAGCTTTCCCTTATTGTTTCCCTTGCGTTATATCGTCCCACCAGTGTTTACGAACTCTGATAAGGGCAAAAACAAGGGCAAGAAAATTATATAAAACAGTATAACACAAAATAAAAGTGACATTGTGAACTGATTGAAATGCTTCTGATTTTTGCAACAAATGATTGATTTAACGATAAGGAGATTTGATACGATGAGAACAATATTTGCAGAATACAATCCCAAGCGCAACAGTATTGATGTTTACACCTCTGTTGGCTATATGCTCCGCATTGACTGTTGGGAAGCTGAAAAGAACTTAAAAACCACACCAGGATCAGACTGTGCATTAAACGCACTCGCCATTGATGAACCTCTTGAATATGCCAAATTATATCTTGATGGAAATTTGCAGATGTGGGTAGATGCGGAAGACTCATTAGATATTTTTTAATTTTTAAACAAATACAACAGTTTAAATCGCTATTAACCACAATATTTCCGGAAAATTCATCATAGGTTTGTGCAAATGCAAAGAAACGGCGGCTCTGAAAATCAAAGCCGCCGTTTCATAGGCGCGTGAAAATGTGTCTGCTCTGCGACGGCTTTTTTTCTTTTGCCGTCGCGCTGCAGATAACCTATTCGTTCTATTTTGAACTTCTTTTATGCTACCTGATGTCTGCAATAGGAATGAATCGCCAAGAATGTAAACACAAATAATTCAATTCCTGCCGAAATCAAAATAACATGCGGTGTCCAGAAACTCATTCCACCGATATTCAGATAATTGAAATCTGCAAGCTGAGAAAGGAAATTGTTCTGCATACCAATTCCGGCAGATGGAAGTATGGTAGAGAGCCATGTTGCTCCCATCGCTACATAAGCAAAAAGCGGCATGAGAAGAACTACAATAGAGATCAGCAAAACTGTCAATGTGTCTTTACATTTTGCAGACAGGAACAACGTACAGCTAACCGTTGCTAATACAGAAAGTAAGCCCGCTGCTGCGAGAATTATCTGCAACTGCCCCAGATTGATGTTTGGCAGATTAATGATAGAGTATCGCATCTGAAACGATGTTTTTAAGCAATCCGTCCCGAACGCTGCATCTAAAATCAGAATGTGTATCGTGATCCCGACAAGGAAAGTAACAACGAAAAGTGTAAATGCCGCCAGAATTTTGGTAATTGCTAATTGTTTATGCCCGTATTTGGTGGTTCGCAGGATGCTGTCACCGCCCGTTTGATATTCTCCGGCGAAAGTAGATGCTGCGATTGCCACACACAAAATAGCAAGGAACAAAATATAAAACTCAATATAATCAAATGCATCTTTTGAAATTCCAGAATGAAGATAAAATGGCGTATCAAGTTCTGAATATTTTTCAAGAGCTTTCTGCTGTGCGGTTTCGTTTTCTCTTTGCTCATTCCGCATGACATCCTGTAAATGTTCTGCGCACTTTTCATAATAGGCTCCGTCAATGTCATTCGGGTCAATATCCATTAAATCAGCACCAATGCCTGTTACTGGATCAGCAAACGCTTCGGACAGACCCATCAGCAAGTGACGGAACGGGACGATTTTTTCAATAAATACAGCCAGAGGAAAGCCCTCTTCCTCGACTGGCCCATATTCTCGAACGCAGCTTTGATAAGTTTCCAAAGCCGATTTGATCCTATCCGGGGTCACTTCACCAGCGGATGTTTTATATAAATCTTGTTTGTACTTGATAGCTGCCAAGCCATCTAATTCTGTAACCGTGCCATCTTCGTTTGGACGGTTAATACCCTCAAATGAAATAGGCAGGTATGCCATGGCTACGGAAAGCAAAAGTGCGATTGCAAGTAAAATCAGGGTGCGCCGTGACTTCAAAATACGTTTTAGTTCAAGTCTAAAGAGCCGCATATTATCTGTCCTCCTTTTCCAAGTCTGTCTGCGGGAACAACCACAGATACAGATCTTCCAATCGTGGCTCCGTTGTAACAGCCCCATCAATTTCCGAATGTTCGGACAGATAACGAATAGAAACCTGATTGTGATCTTCGCCTCGCTGATTGATAATGCGCAGCCGCATTTCACATTCCGGCAGCTTTGAGGTCGGAATTATGCAATTCCAAACCTTGCCCTCAATCCGCTTGACAAGTTCTGCGGTAGTTCCGACATCAACAATTTCTCCGGCTTTCATAATTGCGTTGCGCGTAGAAATATATTCTATGTCAGATACGATATGGGTGGAAATCAACACGATTCGATCATGCGAAAACTCGGAAATGAAATTCCGCAGACGCACGCGCTCCCCGGGATCAAGTCCTGCTGTCGGTTCGTCCATGACAAGTATCTCCGGGTCGTTCAACATAGCCTGCGCAATACCAACACGACGCTTCATGCCGCCTGACAGATTGGAGATTTTTTTCTTTTTCACATCGGAGAGCGAAAGAATGTCCAACAAATGATTGATCTTTTGGGTGGTTGCCCTTGTAGGAATATCTTTCAGCGCAGCCATATACTCCAAATAATCTTTGACCGTAAAATCCCGGTGATACCCAAAATCCTGCGGCAGAAAGCCAAACTTGCTTCGGTAGACTTCACCTAACTCTCGAATGTCTTTTCCGTCATAGTAAACCGCTCCGTTGGTTGGTGTCATAATATCAGCAATCATGCGCATGAGCGTGGTTTTCCCTGCACCATTCGCCCCCAAAAGTCCCCAAACGCCGGGAGTCAATGTCAGATTGACATCATTTACTGCTGTTTTGTCTTTGAACTGCTTGCTTAAATGCTCTATTTTCAGTTCCATGCTTACACTCCTTTCTTTTGCTTCAGCTGAACAATAAAAAGCCCTTGTTCGATAATCATTGTACCGAACAAAGGCTTTTCAATCTCAAAAATCACACGCTTAAATTCCTAAGTAATTCCTAAGATCACATTCTTATTTTCCTAAGCGGAAAGTGGTAATGTAATCACAAAGTCTATGGTTTCGTTTTGACTGGATGCAGTAATCTTTCCACCATGTAAATGTATAATTTCTTCCGCAATAGAAAGACCAAGTCCCGCACCACCTGTATTAGAAAGCCGAGCATCATCCAAGCGATTGAATTTTTCAAATATACTGTTAAGCTGTTCCTGTGGAATTGTTTTTCCATGATTTTCAAAAGTGATCTGAATATCATGCTCTAACCGTTTGGCGGATATAGTGATTTCTGTCTGCGGGTAACTATATGACGCAGCATTTCGTAAAAGATTACTGAAAACTCTCGCCAGTTTTTCAGGGTCAGCGTTCACGGATAAGTTATCCTCCGCAGTAAATACCGCTGTATTGCCATTTGCGGAGAGTGTCGGATATATTTCATCTATTACCTGCGCAATCAGACAATGTAAATCCACAGTTTCTTTTTTGATAATAACCGTATGTGCATTGTACTTGGTAATTTCAAAAAGTTCATTGATGAGCTTTTCAAGGCGCTCTGCCTTATTCAACGCCACTTTTACATACTTTTCCTTTTGCTGTTCAGGCATGTCAGGGGCTTCATGGAGCAGGCTCAAATAGCCGATTACTGTTGTGAGAGGGGTGCGTATATCATGTGCCAGATACATAATAATTTCATTTTTCTTTTCTTCTGCCTGCTTTGCAGCCTGCTTGCTCAACAGAACAGACATTTTAATCTGATTGAGCTGTTCCTCCAGTTCTTTCAGTGGCTCAGACAACGATACTGTATGATTGTTCTGCTCATAGACCGTTTGGGTTGCGTCAATTACTTCATCCAGATAGCCCCACGGCTTTTTCCAATAGTAATTGAAGATACATATAAAGCCGAGCATCAGATACAAAATAAAAAGCAGATCAAGCCGCCAGTAGAGCCA
Organism: Dorea sp. 210702-DFI.3.125; assembly: GCF_020560945.1. Lineage (NCBI taxonomy): Bacteria > Bacillati > Bacillota > Clostridia > Lachnospirales > Lachnospiraceae > Dorea > Dorea sp. 210702-DFI.3.125. Next base: position 1,997 of record NZ_JAJCNF010000040.1, on the reverse strand, counting down.
TGCAAAAATACCGTTGTCAAATTTTGAAAAGATGTAGTCCAAGATAAGGGTCAAACCATATCCAACAACGGTATAAACCAGCAATGATAGGTATAAGCGCACTTTAAGGCGCTTTTCTGTTGTCATTTCTTTATTCGACATGAGAATACACCTCCTACCGATTAGCAAACAGAAGAAAGCCAAGCAGACCAATCACGACAACACTTACTATGCCTGCCAGAATGGAAAACAGTCTGTTTGCTTTTATTCTATTTCCGATTAACCGGGCTGCCATCGAATATACAGCAAGCCCCAAAAGACCACCTGCCGTATTTGTAAGTACATCAGTAATATCAGAACGTCCGACTGCTAAGATATACTGCATAGTTTCCAATAAAAAACTTGTTCCAGCAATCAGCATGAACTTCACATATAATTTTGTTCTTGGCAGAAGCATTTGAAGATAAATGCCCATAGGAACAAAAATCAAGAAATTTTCGAGTACCTCTGTTAAGTGAAATGCTGCGCCAACTTCTTTGTCATAGTGAAAAGGAATAAGGTTTATACTCCTTACTTTATCCAGATCACTGATTGAAAACTGTAGTTTGAACAGTATGATCCAAACCAGAAGTGCCAGATAAATTAAGAATAAAATAGTTGCCAAACAATTTGATTTTCTCTTCATAGCGTTCTCCTTTCGCTTAAATTTTGTAGCCGACACCCCAAATCGTTTTAATATACTGCGGAGTATCGGAAGTATCGTTCAGTTTCTCGCGCAGATGCCGGATATGCACAGTAATTGTGCTGCTGTTTTTAGAGTAGTATTCATCTTTCCAAACCGCATGAAACAGTTCCTCAATGCTTACAACATTTCCAGCACTTGACAAAAGGACGTGGAGAATAGAAAATTCTGTCGGGGTTAGAGAAACAGGTTCCCCGTCTAACAGACATTCATGGGTCTGCACATTCAAGCACAATTTGTTATAGGAAAGTTCCGATGGAATTTTCTCTGTGATGATACCGGGTGAATATTTCTTGTAACGTCTTAACTGCGCTTTCACTCTGGCAACTACTTCAAGTGGGCGAAAGGGTTTTGTCACATAATCGTCCGCTCCCAATGTCAGCCCCGTTATTTTATCCGTTTCCTCAATTTTAGCCGTTAGCATTATGATTGGATAAGTGTATTTCTTTCGGATAAGCTGGCAAAGTGAAAAGCCGTTCATATCCGGGAGCATAATATCCAGAATGGCAAGATCAATGTCGCCGCTTTCAATACACGACATGGCATCCGTTGCGCAGTAAAATTTATAAACGACGTAATTTTCGTTTTTCAAGTAGACCTCCAACAGATCCGCTATATCTTGCTCGTCATCTATAATCAATATCTTTTCAGACATATTTTCAGCTCCTTTGTTCATATATCCAATTAAGTATAGCAAATACAACATCTAAATTCACAATGGATTGCCTGAGAAATTATTAAGATTTTCCTAACTTTCGAATTTAGGCAACTCAAAATGCTAACGTAAATTACATATCAGTTTTTTATGTGTCATACATATTCTCCAATATACTTCCATACCAGACGGATGAGGTTGACCTGTTTTCTGATGATGACATGGATGGCGATATACAGCCAATTCCACGAGAGGATTATGAAAGACTGATTGAATTTCTACAGGATTACAATCCACCGGCAATACTTCCAATCCAGATAGCTTATTATGCAGGACTTCGTATCGGTGAAGCCTGTGGTCTGGCATGGCATGATGTGAATCTTGAAGAACAGTGCCTTACAATCAGACGCAGTATCCGATATGATGGTTCAAGGCACAAGAATATCATCGGACCAACCAAACGAAAAAAGGTAAGGATTGTTGATTTTGGAGATACACTGGCAGAGATTCTTCACACTTCCCGAAAGGAACAACTTAAAAACCGAATGCAGTACGGAGAACTTTACCACAAAAACTACTACAGAGAAGTAAAAGACAAAAACAGAGTTTACTATGAGTTCT
>NZ_JAJCNF010000004.1:0-148860 GCF_020560945.1 Dorea sp. 210702-DFI.3.125 | reverse complement strand
AAAGAAGTGTCAAAGCCTCAATAATTACAATTTTATCCTTAACTTAATGACATTGTTTTTAGAAAAACCCCGTCCCCAATTTTTGAAAAATGAAGTTTTATTGTCTGTGGCTTGCAATTATTAGCCGTACTGTCCGATACAGATAAGGCTTATATTCTTCGATGGACAGTGGTTCGTTATATAAAATCGAATTGTATGCCGTGGATCCGGTCAGTTCTACGATGGTGAATAGCATAACGTCCGGACATTCGTATTTGTAAGAATCTTCATTAACGAGATTGAGAAATTCTTCATAAAAATCTGGTTCGGTCCGTTCTTCGGTGAGAAGGGCGGAGCGAAGTGCGCCCATGACTAGATTCTTGGAAATAAAGTTTAACAATGCCTTATTGCTGGCGAGAGCATCTATAATGTAATCAATGATAAAGATTAATTGTTCTTCCAGCCCGGAAATGTCTGCTTTCCGTAATGCTTTTGCTGCTTTCTCAAATAGTTCATGAGTCTTGAAAGCGGTAAGTTTATTCTTGATATCATATTTGTCTTTAAAATATAAATAGAAAGTTCCTTTTGCAACACCGGCTTTTTCTACAATATCAGAAATAGCAGTAGCATTGATACCTTTTGTGGTAAAAAGTTCGTATGCGGTGTTGAAGAGGGCTTCTTTTTTCTTTTTTTTATTTTCGTCTACTTTTCCCATGATTATCCTCTTTTCTGTTCAACAGCAATTATAACTGTACGGCAAGGTAATGTGCAAGTTAATTTTTTGCTTAAAGGTAGAAAACGTGAGTGCATTTCTAATGTATGATTGTAAAAGTAATGTGTCATATTTTTATTGATGAAAATATTTTAGCACAAAAATGACCAATAGTCAAAAATATATTGACTATTGGTCATTTTTGGTGTATTATGCTGTTTGAAAAAAGAAAATGACTAACAGTCATAAATGAAAGGGAGAAGGAGTTATGGTTAACTTTGGAAAGAAAGTGGTGAAATACAGAGTATTGATACTGATACTTGGCGTGCTGTTGCTGATTCCGTCAGTCTTCGGTTATCTGAATACCCGGGTCAATTATGATGTGCTGACTTATCTTCCAGACAATATCGAGACGATGAAAGGACAGGATATTCTGGTGAATGATTTTGGAACCGGAGCATTTTCTATGTTCATTGTTGATGGTATGGAAGAGAAAGATGTAACGGAACTGAAAGAGAAGATTGAGAAAGTCGATCATGTGGCAAATGTAATATGGTACGACTCTATTGCAGATATTTCCGTGCCGATGAGTATGTTGCCGGACGACATTTACGATGTATTTAATTCCGATACCGGAACGATGATGGCGATTTTCTTTGATGAGGGAACATCTTCAGATGGAACGATGGATGCAATTGCACAGATCCGGAAAATTGCCGGCAAGCAATGTTTTTTAAGTGGAATGTCCGCAGTAGTTACGGACACGAAGAATCTGGCAGAAAAAGAGACTCCGGTCTATGTACTGATTGCCGTTATTTTGGCGGTCATTGTACTTGGACTGACAATGGAATCATTTTTCGTACCGTTACTTTTTATGCTGAGTATCGGAATGGCAATCATTTACAATCTGGGAAGTAACTATTTTATGGGAGAAATTTCTTATATTACGAAAGCGTTGGCAGCGGTATTGCAGCTAGGTGTTACGTTGGATTATTCCATTTTCCTGATGCACAGTTATGAAGAACAGCAGGTGAGATACGACGGAGATAAGAAGCGTGCCATGGCACATGCGATTTCCCAGACATTTTCATCAGTTATGGGAAGTTCCATTACAACAATTGCCGGATTCATTGCATTATGCTTTATGTCCTTTACACTGGGACTGGATATTGGAATCGTTATGGTAAAAGGAGTTATCTTTGGAGTGATTGCATGTGTGACCATTCTTCCGTCTATGATTCTTTGTTGTGACAAAATCATTGAGAAGACGCAACACAAACCATTCCTCCCGGATATTGGAAGAATTTCTGACAAGGTTACGAAACGATACCTGGTATATGTAGTATTGTTTTTGTTATTCTTATTTCCTGCAATTTATGGAAATAACCATACAGCAGTTTATTACAACCTGGACGAGACATTACCAAAGGATCTGCCAAGTATCATTGCAAATGAAAAGTTAAAAGAAGATTATGATATGAATACAACGCACATGATTCTGGTGGACAGTTCCGTATCTTCAACAGATGTCAATAAAATGATAAAAGAAATGGATAAGGTAGACGGTGTCAAATGGGCGCTTGGGCTGGATTCTCTTGTAGGTCCGTCAGTTCCGTCTGATATGATTCCGGAGTCCGTATCCAGTATGCTGAAAAATGATAAATATCAGCTGCTTCTTGTAAACTCTGAATATAAGGTAGCATCTGATGAAGTCAATGCCCAGATTAAGACATTGAATAAGATTTTGCACAAATATGATAAGACCGGAATGCTGATTGGTGAAGGACCGCTGACCGCAGATTTGATTGATATTACAGATCAGGATTTTAAGACAGTCAGTGCAGTATCCATTGGAATTATATTTGTCATTATCCTTGTGTTATTCAAATCCATTTCACTTCCGGTCATTCTGGTAGGTGTTATTGAATTTGCAATCTTTGTAAATATGGGAATTCCTTATTACACAGGCACGAAGCTTCCGTTTGTTGCTTCTATCGTTATCGGAACGATTCAGCTGGGATCTACGGTTGACTATGCAATCCTGATGACGACAAGATATAAGCGTGAACGAAACCATGGGGCAAATAAACATGATGCCATTACGACAGCCCACCGTGTATCAGCACAGTCCATTATGGTCAGTGCCTTAAGCTTCTTCGCAGCGACCATCGGAGTCGGACTTTATTCCAACATTGATATGATCAGTTCGCTGTGTATCCTGATGGCAAGGGGAGCGCTGATAAGTATGGTAGTCGTAATCTTCGTACTGCCATCCATGTTTATGGTATTTGACAAAGTAATCGTAAAAACAAGTAAAGGTTTTTTGCCGAAAGAGGCATAAGATTCACAGGAGGGATCACTATGAACGGAAATAAAAAAATCGCAAAAAAAATTGTAGCAGGATCTATGGCTGTCATGATGGCTGCCGGACTTGCCGGAACATATGAATATCACAGTAATGCTATGCAGGTACAGGCAGCAGAGCAAAAGGACAAAGACACTCAGGAATTAAAAGAGACTGCGGAAAATGTATTGGCAGACCACGCAACAGATTCTGAGGATACAGGATTTTCAAAAGAGGAATCTGTGTATGTAAAAGCAGATGCAAGTGGAAATGTAAAGAAAACGACGGTATCTGAATGGCTGAAAAATCCGGAAAAAGGAACCATTTCTGACACATCTGAATTGAAAGATATTAAAAATGTAAAAGGTGACGAAACATTTGAGACAGGAAGCAACAACAACGTAAGCTGGAAGTCTGAAGGAAATGACATTTACTATCAGGGAACAATAGATAAAGAGCTCCCGGTAGATGTGAAAGTATCCTACAAACTGGACGGAAAGAGCATTTCCCCGAAAGATCTGAAAGGTAAAAGCGGAAAGGTTGAGATTCAGTTTAGCTATGACAACAAATCAAAACAGACTGTCAATGTAAATGGTGAAGATGTAGAAATGTACACACCATTTACCATGGTCAGTGCAATGATGCTTTCCTCTGATGAGTACAGCAATGTGTCTGTTGAAAATGGAAAACTTATTTCTGACGGAGATAAAAATATTGTAGTCGGAGTTGCATTCCCGGGACTTGCAAATGATCTGAATCTGAAAGATCTGGATATGGACATTGATATTCCGGAGACAGTAACAATTACAGCAGATGTCAAAGATGCAACAGTCGGAACAAGTATTACAATGGCTTCCGCAGAGCTGATGAATGAATTCGGACTGGACGACATCGACAGCTTTGATGACTTGCAGGATTCTATCGATGACCTGGAAGATGCAACAAATCAGTTGGTAGATGGATCAAAGGAAGCAGCAGATGGATCAAAAGAGCTGGCAGACGGAGCTGGAACATTGAATGACGGAGCCGGAACACTGGCAAGTGGAGCCGGAACACTGGCGGACGGTGTAAACACACTGAATGAAAAGAGTGGAACACTGGTCAGCGGAGTGAACACACTGGCGAGCGGAGTGCAGGCTTATACGGGCGGAGTAGAAGAAATCTATGCCGGAAGTAATGACCTGGTTTCAGGAGCACAGGCATTGGCAAGTGGAGCAGCTGCATTGAATGAAGGAATCAAAACAGCAAAAACGAGTGCCGATACACTTACTTCGACGGCAGCGCAGGTACAAGGAGGAATTGGTACAGTTGCCAGTAGTCTCGGAACAGCTGCTTCAACCCTTACGAGTATATTAGGTGAGAATGGAGCAAATTTAACAGCTGGAGTTGATGTAACTGTAACTGGTGGTCAGGCAACATTAAGTGATGAAAAAATTGCCGAAATTATTGAGGAAAAGATGGCGGATGCAGATTCAACTACAAAGGAAGAAGTAAAAGCGGTTGTAAAAGAAGCTTTAGAAGACAGCGAAGTTTCGGGTTATACATCACAAAAAAGTTTAAATGAAACTGGAAAAACAATCGTAGAAACCATTAATACGGTAAGTGGTGGACTGAATAATGCACAGGCTAAATTGACCGATAAAGAACACTCAGTTTTAGCGCAGGGAATCTCAGGTGTAACAGATGGAACAGGAGCACTTGCTACAATGCTAGGAACTGAAGGTGAAAAAACGATTGGTAGAGGAGCCGCAGGAGTAGTTGCGGGAAGTGCATCACTTCAGAAAGGAACCGAGACACTTCATGCAGGTGCTAAAAAGCTTCATGATAATAGCAGTACATTAAATGCTGGTTTGACAACTCTTAAAGATGGTGGTTCCCAGCTTGCAAGTGGTGTTAGCCAGTTAGCAAGTGGTGCTAATCAGGTTGCTGATGGAGCCGGAACATTATCTAACGGAACTCAGACATTATTAGATGGAGCCAACACATTAGCAGATGGAAACCAGACTCTGGCAGATGGAATGCAGGAGTACAAAGAAGAAGCAATTGATAAATTGACAGATCTCTTTAATGGAGATATTAGCGGTGTGACAGATAGAATTGATGCAATGACTAACCTTGCAAAAGAATACAAATCATTTGCAGGAATCAGTGACGGAGTATCCGGAACAACAAAATTCATCATTGAGACAGAAGGTATCGACGATTAGTCATTTCTTCATTACAAATGTAAAGAGAAATAAACAAACACAGGGCGGGAGTGAAAAGACTTCCGTCCTTTTCGATATCATTTCTTAAGGAAAAGATAAGAAAATATTTCTTGAGTTCATATCACGACTATGCTATTCTATCTACACGCAGACGATGGTTCTAATTATCTGCAAAGTATCTATATTGATTTCATTCATTTTCGGAGCCGGAAGAATCGGCAGTAATTCCCAAAGTGATGATAAGCAGACAGATAAATGAAGTTAAAAAATGATGTGAAATTATCTTCATATACTGGAATATACTGAAAGTATATGTTAATCTATAAGTAGAAATCATAGCATTTTCTTTCAGACAGACATTTATCTGCAAAAAGAAAGGAGAAGCTATGGCAGCAAAAGAGAAGAGAAAACTGAAAGACCTGAACCTGTTGGATAAGTTCCTGTTTGATGAAGCGATGGAAGATGAGGAAAATATGAAGACGCTTCTGGATATCATTCTGGGACAGGATACGCATCTGAAGCAACCGCCACAGACGGAGAAGGAGTGCAGAAGTTCTTTAGAAAAACGTCAGATAAGACTAGATGTTTACACTGTCGATGAAGACGATGTGGTGTATGATACAGAACCACAAAAGACAAACACGAAAAATCTTCCAAAACGAAGTCAGTTATATCAGGGAATGATAGACAGCCGTTTGTTACCGCCGGGGTGCATTGATTTTAATTTACTAAATCCTGTGGTAATTATAATGATTATGCCATTTGACTTATTTGGATATGAGTTATATCGCTATACATTCCAAATGCAATGTGAGGAAGTTCCGGAACTGGAACTGGGGGATGATGCAACGAGAATCTTCCTGAATAGCCATGGAAAACATCCGGAGTTAGTCAGCCAGGAGTTGATTGAACTTTTGGAATACATGGAGAAATCTACAGATGCAGTAGCGGAGGAATGTGAAAGTGAACGGATACATCAGATGCATGAGCGTGTCACCAGGTTAAAGGGCAACAAAGAAATGGAGATAAAGTTTATGCAGAAGTGGGAAGAAAAAGAAATGGAAAGACAGGAAGCATATGCAGAAGGCGAACGTGCTGGAGAGGCACGAATTAACAAACTGATCATGTATTTGATTGAGCAGGGGCGCAATGAAGACTTGGCAAAAGCAGCAACGAATTCCGAGTATCAGGCGAAGCTTTTAAAAGAACTGGGGCTGTAGACGACATGTTCAATGTATATCAGCTGGGAGATGACTCCAACCTCTATAGGTGGTGAGAAACAAGCTGGTATCAGTGGTGGGAGTCAATTCTCCAGCTGATATAGCCTCCGGCAGGAGTGCAGAGGTGCGCAGTAGAAGTGTGTCATGCAATTGCATGACGCGCACCTCGCAACAAGAATGCCGAGGCATTCTTGAAACTAGTAGTTTTCAGAAGCAAAATCTGCATTGTTTACTAGTTGGCATATCCGGAAAAATAAGATATAATGGACGATGGTAACGGATGCGCTACCTGGAATATGATACGAAAGTATAGAAGGAGTCTTTCTGAATATGGAAGCTTATACGAGTTTTGCGAGGGTATATGATATATTCATGGATAATGTGCCGTATAAAGAGTGGGCGGATTATCTGGGGAAAATATTAAAGGAATATGGAATTGATGACGGGCTTGTTCTGGATCTTGGCTGTGGAACTGGAAGCATGACAGAAATGCTGGCTTCATCCGGTTATGATATGATTGGTGTGGATAATGCAGAAGAGATGCTGGAGATTGCCATGGAGAAGAAGGTCGAGAGTGGACATGATATTTTGTATCTTCTTCAGGATATGCGGGAATTTGAATTATACGGAACGGTCAGAGCAGTTATAAGTGCCTGCGATTCTGTGAACTATATTACGGACGATGAGGACCTGACGGAAGTTTTTCGGTTGGTGAATAATTATCTGGATCCGGAAGGGCTGTTTGTATTTGATTTTAATACGGAGTATAAGTATCGGGAGATACTTGGAGAACAGACAATTGCAGAAGACCGTGAGGAATGTAGCTTTATCTGGGATAATTATTACGATGAAGACGAACGGATCAATGAATATGAACTGACTCTTTTTGTGCGGGACGAAGAACAACCACAGCTTTATCGTAAGTATCAGGAAGAACATTTTCAGAGAGCATATACGCTGGAGCAGATCAGACATATGCTTACTGAGGCAGGACTTGAATATGTAACTGCCTACGATGACTATACAAAAGAAAGTCCACATGACCGGAGTGAGAGAATCTGCGTAGTGGCAAGAGAACATGGGAAAGGATTGGCATAAGACAATTATGGAAGATTATATTGTAAGAGCGACAGCGGCAGGAGGACAGATGCGTGCATTTGCTGCGACAACGAAAAACCTTGTAGAGTCTGCAAGAGTGCATCATAATACAAGCCCGGTTGCGACTGCGGCACTTGGAAGGACACTGACAGCAGGGGCAATCATGGGAAGTATGATGAAAAATGATACAGATATGCTGACACTTCAGATTCGTGGAGACGGACCAATCGAGGGCATCACTGTAACTGCAGACAGCCATGCAAATGTAAAAGGATATGTTGGAAATCCGGACGTGATGCTTCCACCAAAGAATGGCAAGCTGGACGTCGGAGGAGCAGTTGGTATCGGTCTTTTACAGGTGATTAAAGATATGGGACTGAAAGAGCCTTATGTGGGACAGACAATTCTTGTAAGCAGTGAGATCGCAGAAGATCTGACTTATTATTTTGCAAGTTCCGAGCAGGTACCTTCCTCAGTGGGACTTGGTGTTCTGATGAATAAAGATAATACTGTACGCTGTGCAGGTGGATTTATTATTCAGTTGATGCCATTTGCAACAGAAGAGACTATCAGCCAGTTGGAGGAGAATCTGAAGGATGTGACTTCTGTTACAGATTTTTTGGACAAGGGCTATACACCGGAGCAGATGTTAGAAAAACTGATCGGACATCTGGATCTTGAAATCACAGATACTATTCCAACACAGTTTTACTGTAATTGTTCTAAAGAACGCGTAGAGCAGGCAGTTGCAAGTATCGGAAAGAAAGACATTCAGGAAATGATCGATGAAGGAAAAGACATCGAAGTAAAATGTCATTTTTGCAATACGGCATATAACTATACAGTCGAAGACTTGAAGAACATTCTGAAAAGAAGTAAGAAATAATCAGGTGAATAGACCGGATAATAGAATAGTAGAGAGAGAATTGCGGTCAAATTTATGACCGCAATTCATTATAAGATATTAGATGTAAATTTATATGGAGGAAGATTATGAGACATGGTTTTATAAAAGTCGCGGCAGCAACACCGGATATCCGGGTAGCGGATGTGGATTACAATAAAGGGCAGATTATAAAGCAGATGGATGAGGCAGCAGAAGCAGGTGCCAAGATTATTGTATTTCCGGAGCTTTGTATTACAGGATATACATGCAGTGATCTTTTCCTTCAGGATATTTTATTAAATAGTGCGAAAAAAGCACTTGTAGAAATTGCAGAACATACAAAAAATCTGGATGCGCTTGTGTTTGTGGGAGTCCCTATTGCAGTTGGCGGGGAACTTTATAATGTAGCAGCAGCTTTGAACCATGGAAATATATTAGGTTTCACAACGAAGAGCTTTCTGCCCAATTATGGGGAATTCTATGAGATGCGCCAATTCCGTCCGGGACCGAAAAAAGCAGAGAAAATTCTGTTTGGCGGAAAAGAGATTCCATTTGGACCGCAGCTTTTATTTGTGGAAAATCAGATGGCTAATCTGATCGTGTCAGCAGAAATCTGTGAGGACGTGTGGTCACCGGTTCCACCGAGCATTGAGGCGGCAAGAGAGGGAGCGACTGTGATCGTCAACTGTTCGGCCAGTGATGAGACGATTGGAAAGGCTTCTTACCGGGAGGCATTAATTTCCGGGCAGTCTGCAAGGCTGATCAGCGGGTATATCTATGCCAACGCAGGAGAAGGTGAATCGACTACAGATCTTGTATTTGGCGGACATAATCTGATCGCGGAAAATGGAACGATTTTGGCAGAGGCGAAGAGATTTTCGAACGGGATTATTTATACAGAATTTGATGTACAGAAAATTGCGAATGAACGCAGAAAAAATACGACATTTACAGAGACACAGGAACATGTACTTCCGAGGATTCCGTTTGGATTAGAACAGACAGAAACTATTCTTACAAGAACATTTCCGTCCAGACCATTCGTTCCTCGTGATGATCAGGAGAGGGCAAAGCGCTGTGAGGAGATTTTAACAATTCAGGCGATGGGACTGAAAAAGCGGCTTGCACATACTCATGCAAAAAGTGCAGTAGTTGGAATATCCGGAGGTCTGGATTCTACATTGGCACTGCTTGTGACAGCCAAGGCATTTGATGCACTGGGACTTGAGCGCAGCGGTATTACGGCAGTGACCATGCCGTGTTTTGGAACGACAGACAGAACGTATCAGAATGCATGTAAAATGTCTCTGAAAGTCGGAGCAACTCTCAGAGAAGTCAGAATCGGTGATGCAGTTATGCAGCATTTTAAAGATATTGGACATGACCCACAAGACCACAGCGTAACTTATGAGAATTCACAGGCAAGGGAACGGACACAGGTGCTTATGGACATTGCTAATCAAACGGGAGGACTTGTAATCGGAACTGGAGATATGTCGGAGCTGGCACTTGGCTGGGCAACCTACAATGGAGATCATATGTCTATGTACGGAGTAAATGCTTCCGTGCCAAAGACGCTGGTCAGACATCTGGTTCATTATTTTGCAGATACTTGTGAAGATTCATCGTTGAAAGAAGTGCTTTATGATGTGCTTGATACGCCGGTAAGTCCGGAACTTCTGCCGCCAAAAGACGGTGAAATTGCGCAGAAGACAGAAGATCTTGTAGGACCATATGAACTTCATGACTTTTTCCTGTATTATTTCCTGAGAATGGGATATGAGCCAGGAAAGATTTACCGGATCGCGAAGCTTTCCTTTGCCGGGGAGTATGACGACGAGACAATTTATAAATGGCTTCGTACGTTTTGCTGGAGATTCTTTTCACAGCAGTTTAAGAGATCCTGTCTGCCGGATGGTCCGAAGGTCGGAACGGTTGCATTGTCTCCGAGAGGCGACTGGAGAATGCCAAGTGATGCGTGTGTAGCATTGTGGATACAGAATCTTGAAAAAGAGGCGGGAAAATAACGTCTATAAAGGTAATAAGAGATTAAAAAAAGGAACATTGCCGAATTATAAAGATTACGGGAATGTTCCTTTTTTGTTGCCAAGCATACGACAAAAAGGTCCGGTGGACCTTTTTTAGTTTTACAAGTAAATGAAAAGTTCTATAATTGGATGTTCTTGAAAAGATCGCCAAGGCTTGTTCCGATGTCTTCGCTCTTTGGAATCTCGACCTTAACTTCTTCCTCCTCCTGGATGGCTTCCTCAAGAGCTTTCATGCTCAGGCTGATCTTGCCATCTTTGACACCGATGACTTTGACCTGAACTTCATCACCTACATTCAGGACATCTTTTGGGAATTTGATACGTTTCTGGCTGATCTGGGAAACGTGTACAAGTCCGGAAAGTCCGTCTTCCAGACGTACAAATGCACCGTAGTTTTGGAGGGATTCTACGGTTCCGGTAAGAACGCTTCCTACTTTGATGTTTGCAATTTTTTCTTCACGCTCTTTTTTCTCTTTTTCTTTGAGAAGTTCACGGGCGGAAAGTACCAGCCGGTTATTTGCCTGATCTACATCAATGACCTGAACTTCGATATCTTTTAACAGATAAGATTCCAGATCTTCGATATAGGATAAAGAAAGTCGGGAAGCAGGAATAAATCCACGGATTCCTTCTACCATTGCGATAGCACCGCCATTTACAATTCCTTCGATTTTTACAGGGAGTACAGTTCCTTTTTCGAGGTAGGACTGAACTACATTCCATGGATTTGCATCATCAAAATGATCTTCCAGATCTGCCATAGTTACATTTTCTTCGTTGAATTCTTCGCTCATAGTATATTCCTTCCTATCAGTAAAATTGTTGCTTTTAGTATAGCATAAATAAACTGCTTGTACAAAGAAAATTAACTATGTTAGAATATGTTGTAGAAAATAAGTAACAGTTCGAGTGAGATATACGAATTATTGGAAAAATGATGAGTATAGCCGGATGCAATCAGAAAAACCGATATGGACTGCTCGAATTAGCAAGAAGATAATAAGGTGATATATATGGGAAAGAGAAAAGAAAAGATTTATGTGATCGGACATAAGAATCCGGATACAGATTCTATCTGTTCCGCGATTGCCTATGCAGATCTGAGGCAGAAAGTGACCGGACAGGTTCATGAGGCAAAGCGGGCAGGACATGTGAATGATGAGACTGCTTATGTGCTGGATCGTTTTGGGGTAGAGGCTCCCAAGCTTCTTACAGATGTCAGACTTCAAGTGAGAGATCTGGATATTCACGAGATGCCGGGGCTTAAGCCCAATGCGTCCATTCGTGATACATGGGAGCGTATGCGGCAGGAGCAGGCAAAGACACTGCCAATCGTGAAGGATGATGAGCTGGTAGGAGTTGTATCTACCGGAGATATTGCAAAATCTTATATGGATGTGTATGATAGTGAGATATTATCAAAAGCGAGAACCCAATATCGGAATATTGTCAAGACACTGGACGGTACAATGATAACAGGTAATGAGCATGGGTATTTTATGAGAGGAAAAGTAGCAATCGGAGCCTCAAGTCCGAATCTTATGGAAGAGTTTATTGAAAAGGACGATCTGGTGATATTAGGAGATCTTGAGGAAGCGCAGGCATGTGCCGTGAATATTGATGCCAGCTGTATGGTTATCTGCAAAGATGCAGAAGTTTCTCCGAAATTGATTCAGAAGGCAAAAGAACAGAGTATAGTGATCATTCAGACTCCGTATGATACATTTACGACAGCAAGACTGATTAATCAGAGCATTCCGGTGAAGTTTTATATGACCTCTGGACCACTGACTATGTTCCGGATGAATGATTATGTTGATGATATTAAAGATATTATGGCGAAAAAGCGTTTCCGCGATTTCCCGATTCTGGATCGTCATGGCAGATTTAAAGGATTCATTTCCAGACGTCGTTTCCTCGGTGCCAGCAAGAAAAAAGTAATCCTGGTGGATCATAACGAACGGTCACAGGCAGTTGATGGAATTGAGGAAGCAGAAATCATTGAGATAATTGATCATCACAGACTTGGAGATATCGAGACAGTCAGCCCGATTACGTTCCGTAATCAGCCAGTGGGATGCACGGCGACGATTATTAACCAGATGTATGAGGAGAATGAGATCGAAGTTCCAAGAGAGATTGCCGGGATTTTATGTGGCGCAATTATTTCGGATACATTATTGTTCCGTTCACCGACCTGTACGCCGTTAGATGAAAGGACTGCGAAAAAACTGGCAAAAATTTCAGATATTGACCTAGAGCAGATGGCGCAGGAAATGTTCAATGCAGGAAGCAACTTGAAAGGCAAGAGTGCAGAGGATATCTGTTTCCAGGATTTCAAGCAGTTTACAGTCAACGACACGATATTTGGTGTAGGACAGATTACGTCCATGAGCAAAGAAGAACTGGCAGCTATTCGCGATATGATGACGGAGCATTTGCCAAAGGTACTGGAAGCACATAACCTGAATATGATTTATTTTATGCTGACAGATATTCTGGCAGAATCCACGGAGCTTTTGTGTGTGGGAACCGGTGCGAGAGGAATTGCCCTCAGCGCATTTGATCTTCCGGATAATGCAAAGAGTCTGATATTAAAAGGAGTTGTGTCCAGAAAGAAACAGCTGATACCAGTGCTGGTCGAGACCATGCAGCAGATGTAGAAAGGATAGCGTACTATGGGAAAAGAATTATGGAAACCGGGGAATATGGTGTATCCGCTCCCGGCGGTTATGGTAAGTTGTGCGGACAAAGAAGGGCATGACAATATCATTACAATTGCATGGACAGGGACAATCTGTACAAATCCGGCAATGTTATATATATCCGTGCGTCCGACGAGATATTCTTATCATTTGATTAGGGAAAGCGGAGAATTTGTAGTGAACCTGACGACAAAAGATCTGGTAAAAGCGACGGATTGGTGCGGGGTGCGTTCAGGAAGAGATGTGGACAAATGGAGTGAAATGCATCTGACTCGCGGAAATGCTCAGACACTTATCTATGCTCCGATAATTGAGGAAAGTCCAGTCAATATTGAGTGTCAGGTCGTGAAAGTCGAAGAGTTGGGTTCACACCACATGTTTCTTGCAAAAGTGACCGGCGTGCAGGTGGATGACCGGTTCATGCAGGATAATGGAAAATTTGCACTGAACAAAACAGGACTTCTGGCATATTCCCACGGGGAATATTTTGATCTTGGAAAATCACTTGGAACATTTGGCTACAGTGTGAAAAAGAAGAAAAAGGTGAAAAAGAAAAAATAATAAAGCGCAGGATTTCATATATATAAAGAGACTGGTAGTGCAAAGGTAACAGGTTTCTTTATTATGAAAGAATGGAAATTAAAAAAAGTGATACAGATTCTTACAGCGTGTCTGGCAATGATAGTTGTTTTAAATGTTTCAGGAATTTCTATGAAAACAATGCAAACAATTGATATTAATAAGAAAGAATCAAAAACGAACCGACGAGATTCAAATCTGCAAATGGAGTCAGAAACACGGGAAACAATATCTCGGATTTTGAATGAGCAGATACAGACAGAGCTGCCTCAGATTGCCATTACATTTGATGACGGACCCAGTGTGTGCACACCGGCACTTTTGGACGGATTAAAAGAACGAAATGTAAAGGCGACATTTTTTCTAGTAGGAGAAAATGTTGAGACCTATCCGGATATTGTGAAACGAATTTATGAAGAAGGACATTTAATTGGAAATCACACGTATCATCATGTTGAGATTACGAAACTTTCTGATGAAGAAGCAATGTATGAAATTAACAAGACTGATGAGCTGATTGCGGCAATTACCGGACAGCGCGTGCAGTATATCCGTCCGCCCTTTGGGGTCTGGCAGAGAGAACTGGAGAATTATCTGGATGTATTACCTGTCATGTGGACGGTAGACCCTTTGGACTGGACTACGGAAAATATAGATGAAGTTGTGAATAAAGTAGTGTCGCAGGCGAAGGAGAATGATATTATTTTATTACATGATTGTTATAAATCATCGGTAGAGGCGGCGCTTCGGATCGTAGATCTTTTAAAGGCAGAAGGCTTTGAATTTGTGACAGTAGATAAACTGATTCTTGAGTAAGGAAAACCAGAAGAAATCAGGAAGAATGGAGATAGAAAAAGCATGGATTTGTTTGAATATGCAAGACAGAAAAATATGGATCAGGAGGCACCGCTGGCGTCCAGGCTTCGGCCGACAACGCTGGAGGAAGTGGTGGGACAGCAGCATATTATTGGAAAAGACAAGTTGTTGTACCGTGCAATCAAAGCAGATAAGTTAAGTTCTATTATCTTTTATGGGCCGCCGGGAACCGGTAAGACGACACTGGCGAAAGTGATTGCCCATACGACAAGTGCAGAATTCACCCAGATCAATGCAACGGTGGCAGGCAAGAAAGATATGGAAGAAGTGGTACAAAAAGCGAAAGAGACGCTGGGCATGTATCAGAAGAAGACCATTCTTTTTGTAGATGAGATTCATCGTTTTAACAAAGGACAGCAGGACTATCTGCTTCCATTTGTGGAGGACGGAACAATTATTCTGATTGGAGCTACCACGGAGAATCCTTATTTTGAGGTCAATGGAGCATTAATTTCCCGTTCCAGTATCTTTGAACTTCATCCGCTTGAAAAAGAAGATATCAAAACACTTTTGAAGCGGGCAGTCTATGATCAGGAAAAAGGTATGGGAAGCTATCATGCGGAAATTGACGAGGAAGCACTGGAGTTCCTTGCAGACATTGCAGGAGGAGATGCGAGAAATGCATTGAATGCTATTGAACTCGGGATTCTCACGACAGAACGAAGTGCGGACGGAAAAATCCATATTACACTTGACGTGGCGTCCGAGTGTATTCAAAAACGTGTAGTGCGCTATGATAAGACAGGAGACAATCATTACGATACGATCTCTGCATTTATCAAAAGTATGAGGGGGTCAGACCCTGATGCGGCAGTATATTATCTCGCAAAAATGCTATATGCAGGGGAAGACGTGAAATTTATTGCCAGAAGGATTATGATCTGTGCATCGGAAGATGTTGGAAATGCAGATCCGATGGCGCTACAAGTGGCTGTGGCAGCAACCCAGGCAGTAGAGCGGATCGGAATGCCGGAATCGCAGATCATTTTATCTCAGGCAGTGACATATGTGGCAACAGCACCAAAGAGTAATGCGGCAGTCAAAGCAATCAGTGCCGCCATGGAAAATGTAAGAAATTATAAAACTACGGTGCCGGCGCATTTGCAGGATGCTCATTATAAAGGTTCACAAAAACTTGGACATGGTGTGGGTTACAAGTATGCACATGATTATCCGAACCACTATGTGGAACAGCAATACATGCCTTCCGAAATCCAAAAAGCAAAGTTTTATGAGCCGAGTGACAACGGACATGAAAAAGAAATAAAAGAATGGATGGAGTTTTTAAAGAAGAATTCATAGAAAAGCTTGAATTTTTTATAGAGAAAACGTATAATCGAAGCAGAATCTGTACTGTCGTCAGAAATGTGGCGCCAGAGTGTATGTTATTATCAGGAGGGAAAATAAAATGAAGGTATACGATTCAGTAAACAAAACAGAAGTAGAAGTAGACGGAACACAGGGACTTATCGACATTATGGTATCCGGACGTCAGGTAGACATTTATCTTAAAGGAGAGAAATCTGATGCAGATGGATATCTGACATGGGATGTTGAGCACTGGTCAAGCATTGACAAGCAGAGATTTATCCGCTGCTATTCTTACAAAGGAAAGGTTCTGACCGAGTCAACAGGACACAACATCTACGATTTACAGAACGACTTCAAGCCAGAAGAGGCAGAGAAGATCGAGTTAAGCTAATATAAAAAATCAAAGTAGCTGAAAACAAAAGAATTTAAATCTGTAATAAAAAAAGAAACTGACAGATGCAATTTTTCCCAATTGCATCTGTCAGTTTCTTTCGTATAATGGAAAGATTATTTTTCTTCATATTTATTTCACAAAAAAAGTAAGAAATGTTGTTGACAAAAGTCAAATCGAGTGATACATTAATAGTCGAAAGGTGTTAGCACTCCAATATAATGAGTGCTAACAAATCCGAAAGAAGGAGGCATATGATGATTCAGGAACAGGAACTGAGCGAACGAAAATTAAAGATCCTTCAGGCAATCATTAAGAATTATCTGGAGACAGGCGAGCCGGTGGGTTCCAGAACAATTTCCAAGTACACGGATCTGAACTTAAGTTCAGCAACTATTCGTAATGAGATGGCGGATCTGGAAGAACTTGGATATATTTTACAGCCTCATACGTCTGCTGGACGTATTCCTTCGGACAAAGGCTACAGACTCTATGTAGATATGCTGATGGAGCAGAAAGAACAGGAACTAAGTGAGATGCAGGATCAGATGCTTGAGAAAGCAGATAAGATGGATCAGCTTCTGAAACAGGCAGCAAAAGTTCTGGCGAACAGTACGAACTATGCGACATTGGTTTCTTCACCGATGAACAATCGTAACCGGATCAAGTTCATACAGCTTACGATGGTTGATGAGGAACAGATGATTGCAGTAATCGTACTTGAGGGAAATGTGATCAAGAATAAGATTATACATGTAGATGAGCCAATCAACAATGAAAACTTGTTAAAGCTCAACATGCTTCTGAACACAACACTTAATGGTATGTCTATAGAAGAGATTAATCTTGGACTGATTGCGAGACTGAAAGAAGGAGCCGGAATCCACAGCGAGGTTGTGGGGAATGTACTGGACGCAGTTGCAGATGTTATTCAGGTCGATGAAGACATGCAGATCTACACAAGCGGTGCAACAAACATTTTCAAGTATCCGGAACTTAGTGACAAGCAGAGTGCACAGGAAATTATCAGTGCATTTGAAGAAAAGCAGCAGCTTACAGATCTCGTTACACAGACATTATCCAATGAAGAGAACACAGGCATTCAGGTATATATCGGAGATGAAGCTCCGGTGAAGACTATGAAAGATTGCAGTGTTGTCACCGCCACTTATGAATTAGGAGACGGTGTGAAGGGAACGATAGGTATTATCGGACCGAAGCGAATGGATTATGAGAATGTGTTAAAGTCAATGAAGCGTCTCCAGAGTGAACTGGATCAGATGTTTCATAAAGAGGAATAGAAAGGTGGAATTGATCCTTGGAAGATAAAGAAAAGAAAAGCCAGGAAGATATGGTAAAAGAAGCCGTAGAAGAGGCAAAGAAAGAAGCAGAAGCTTCAAAAGATGAAGCAGAAGAAGCCAAGACAGAAGAAGCTTCAGAAGAACAGGAAGCAGAGACAGAGAATCAGACAGAAGAAAAAGCTTCCAAAAAATTCTTCGGCAAGAAGGATAAGAAAGACAAAAAGGACGAGAAGATCGAAGAACTGACAGACAGACTTACTCGTCAGATGGCAGAGTTTGATAACTTCCGCAAACGTACAGAAAAGGAAAAATCCCAAATGTACGAAGTAGGAGCGAAAGATATCATAGAGAAGATTCTCCCGGTGGTAGATAACTTCGAAAGAGGATTAGATGCAGTTCCGGAAGAGAAAAAAGAAGACCCGTTCATTCAGGGAATGGAAAAGGTCTACAAACAATTTATGACGGTTCTGGAGAGCGTTGAGGTTAAGCCGATAGAGGCGCTTGGCAATCAGTTCGATCCGAATTTCCATAATGCAGTGATGCATGTGGAAGATGAAAACTTCGGAGAGAATGAAGTCGCAGAAGAGTTCCAGAAAGGTTATATGTATCGTGACTCAGTAGTGAGACACAGTATGGTAAAGGTAGCAAATTAAGGAGGAATAGATCATGGGCAAAATTATTGGTATTGACTTAGGAACAACAAACAGCTGTGTAGCCGTTATGGAAGGTGGACAGCCAACAGTTATTGCAAATACAGAAGGAGCAAGAACAACACCATCAGTTGTAGCATTTACAAAGACAGGTGAGCGTCTTGTTGGTGAGCCTGCAAAACGTCAGGCAGTTACGAATGCAGAGAGAACAATCTCTTCTATTAAGAGAGAGATGGGATCTGATTACAGAGTAACAATCGATGATAAGAAATATTCTCCACAGGAGATTTCAGCTATGATCCTTCAGAAACTGAAAGCAGATGCAGAAGGATACTTAGGAGAGAAAGTAACAGAGGCTGTTATCACAGTACCTGCTTACTTCAACGATGCTCAGCGTCAGGCAACAAAAGATGCTGGTAAGATTGCAGGACTTGATGTAAAACGTATCATCAATGAGCCTACAGCAGCAGCACTTGCTTATGGACTTGACAATGAGAATGAGCAGAAGATCATGGTATATGACCTTGGTGGTGGTACATTTGATGTATCTGTTATCGAGATTGGTGATGGAGTTATCGAAGTATTATCAACAGCAGGTAACAACAGACTTGGTGGAGATGATTTCGATCAGAAGATTACAGACTACATGATTGCTGAGTTCAAGAAACAGGAAGGCGTTGACTTATCTACAGATAAGATGGCACTTCAGAGATTAAAAGAAGCTGCAGAGAAAGCGAAAAAAGAGCTGTCTTCCGCAACAACAACAAACATCAACCTTCCGTTCATCACAGCAACTGCTGAAGGACCGAAGCATTTTGATATGAATCTTACAAGAGCTAAATTCGATGAGTTGACACATGATCTTGTTATGAAGACATCTGAGCCGGTACAGAGAGCTCTGTCTGATGCAGGAATCACAGCATCTGAACTTGGTCAGGTACTTCTTGTAGGTGGATCAACACGTATCCCTGCTGTACAGGAAGAAGTAAAACGTCTGACAGGTAAAGAGCCAAGCAAATCTCTGAACCCAGATGAGTGTGTAGCACTTGGAGCATCTGTTCAGGGCGGTAAACTTGCCGGAGATACAGGCGCTGGAGATATCCTTCTTCTTGATGTAACACCACTGTCACTGTCTATTGAGACTATGGGTGGAGTTGCTACAAGACTGATTGAGAGAAATACAACAATTCCTACAAAGAAGAGCCAGATCTTCTCAACAGCAGCAGATAACCAGACAGCCGTTGATATCAACGTTGTACAGGGTGAGAGACAGTTCGCAAAAGACAACAAGTCTCTCGGAAGATTCCAGCTTGACGGAATCGCACCAGCTCCAAGAGGAGTACCGCAGATTGAGGTTACATTCGATATCGATGCAAATGGTATTGTAAATGTATCTGCAAAAGACCTTGGAACAGGTAAAGAGCAACATATCACAATCACAGCAGGATCCAACATGTCTGATGATGAGATTGATAAGGCTGTAAAAGAAGCAGCAGCATTCGAAGCTCAGGATAAGAAACGTAAAGAGGGCATCGATACAAAGAATGAGGCAGACGCTTTAGTATTCCAGACAGAGAAAGCAATCCAGGAGGTTGGAGATAAACTGGATGCTAATGATAAAGCAGGTGTAGAGGCTGACTGCAAGGCACTGAAAGAAATTCTTGAGAAAGTAAACATGGACGATATTACAGACGCTCAGATCGCTGAGATCAAAGCTGGTAAAGAGAAACTTTCTGAAAGTGCTCAGAAACTGTTCACAAAGATGTATGAGCAGGCAGGAGCAGCTGCACAGGGAGCACAGGGAGCAGGTGCTCAGGCAGGACCAGAGGCAGGACCGGCACCGGATGGATTCCAGGGAGACGATGTAGTAGACGGAGATTATAAAGAAGTCTAAAGCATAAAATGGCGGAATAATACCGCATCGAATGCGAAGGCTGTTCCGCGGAATGTGACTGAATTTTAAGGAGGTCAGGTTTCGCGGAACTTCCTTTTATTAAGGAGAGAAAGTAATGGCAGAAGCAAAGAGAGATTACTATGAGGTTCTCGGCGTCAGCAAAGATGTCGATGAAGCGACTTTGAAAAAGGCATATCGTAAAGTTGCCAAAAAGTATCATCCGGATATGAACCCGGGAGATGCAGAGGCGGAGAAGAAGTTTAAAGAAGCTTCGGAGGCATATGCGATACTTAGTGACCC
This sequence comes from Dorea sp. 210702-DFI.3.125, assembly GCF_020560945.1. NCBI lineage: Bacteria > Bacillati > Bacillota > Clostridia > Lachnospirales > Lachnospiraceae > Dorea > Dorea sp. 210702-DFI.3.125. The sequence goes on along the minus strand of NZ_JAJCNF010000004.1, from coordinate 128,359 downwards.
GGAAAAGAGACGTCAGTATGATCAGTTTGGTCATGCAGCATTTGAAGGTGGAGCAGGAGGAGCCGGCGGATATGGCGGCTTTGATTTTAATGGAGCTGATTTCAGTGACATCTTTGGCGATATCTTTGGTGACATATTTGGTGGTGGAAGAAGCAGAGGCCGCAGCCAGGGACCGATGAAGGGTGCAAGCATTCGAAAGACTGTAAGAATTTCTTTTGAAGAAGCAGTATTTGGATGTGAGAAGGAGCTTGACGTAATTTTAAAGGATCCATGCCCGAAATGTAATGGAACAGGTGCAAAACCAGGAACAACCCCAGAAACATGTTCAAAGTGTGGTGGAAAAGGTCAGGTTGTATACAGCCAGCAGTCACTGTTCGGTATGGTACAGAATGTCCAGACTTGTCCGGATTGTCATGGAACAGGTAAGATTATTCGTGAAAAATGTCCGGATTGTGCCGGTACAGGATATATTTCCAGTAAGAAGAAGATTTCTGTCAAGATTCCGGCAGGAATTGATGACGGACAGAGTGTAAGAATTCGTGATAAAGGTGAACCGGGAGTGAATGGCGGACCAAGAGGAGATCTTCTTGTGCAGGTCACAGTATCCAGACACCCAATTTTTCAGCGTCAGGATGTACACATTTTCTCAACGGTTCCGATTTCCTTTGCACAGGCAGCACTTGGTGCAGATATCCGCATCAAGACAGTAGATGGGGAAGTTATCTACAATGTGAAACCAGGTACTAAGACAGATACGAAAGTGCGCTTGAAAGGAAAGGGTGTTCCATCACTTCGTAATCCGCAGGTTCGCGGTGATCACTATGTAACACTGGTGATCCAGACACCGGAGAAGTTGAGCCATGAGGCAAAAGAAGCACTTCGTAAGTTCGATGAACTGGCGGGAAATACACTAAATCAGGCAGGAAAAAATGACGGTGAGAAAGAAAAGCCGGAAAAGAAGAAAAAAGGATTTATGGATAAAGTAAAAGAAGCCTTTGATGATTAAGTTCATCAGGGGCTTCTTCCCGTTTATATAAATGTAAATTATGCGGTCTGACGTCTCATACGGCCTGCAATGAGGGCGAGACTTAAGAATGCGAGGGCGAAGAGAAGCTGTATGCCGTAGCAGGTGTACAGGGTGTGAATCTGTGTTCCACTGAATGTGTTGTGGCTTTTCAGCAGGTTATTTGCAACTTCGTACCAGTAGACCGGAAGAAACTGGGCAATTTTCTGTACACTTTTTCCGAGGATATCCATACTGACGAAGACTCCGCACAGGAAGGACATTCCAAGGCTGACCACATTGACGACTGCACTGATCAGTTGTTCTTTGTCTGTAAATGTGGAGACAAAGAATGCCAGGCTTAGTGCAGACAGAGACATCATAAAACTGTTGGTCAGATAGTATGTAAGGTTTGTGTCTGCCAGAAATGTTTTTCCATACAATATGATTGGAAGCAGTGTGCATAAAAACCAGACGGCAAGTCCGATGACTGTGCAGCCGAGCGCAAGCTGCAGGTTGTACTTCCGGCTGGAAATGGAAGTACACAGTATTCGTGAGCGGACTTCTGGATTGTTGAATGACATCATGATCGTTATAATGACATAGCATAGAATGGACAGGATAATGTAAGGCATATACTGATACATGTATGCGTGCATCGGAATATTTCCACCATATCCGTTCTGATCCAGCATCGTTACATGAGATTCTTCTGTCATAGCCTCCTTAAGCATTACAGTGGCATCTTCGGCTGAATAACCGGAGGCAAGAAGCATATGCATTTCCTGAACCCATGCATTGACCTGACTGTCTACATAGTAACCACTTGTACTGCCCGGAACTTTTGTGACGGTAAGACTTGCAGTTTTGCTTTTACAGCTTTGAGTGAAATCTTTTGGAATCGTCAATACATAATAAACGTGCCGGTAGAACAGGTTATCCTGAATGGCAGTTTTGGTATCCGGAATATCAATCAGATTGTGCCGGGAAGCCAGATAATCGGTCAGGGCTTCGGACACCGGACTTTTGTCATGGTCAATGACTGCAATGTCGAGTTTTGTCTGTTCAAACATTTTATCGGTATCTGTAAGTTCACTTTTTTGTACAGCAATTGTAATTGTGAGAAAAATGATAATATACATGAAAACATATCCGAGATTTCTTTTTGTAATTGTCAAAAATCCTTTAAATACTGTCATAACGTTCCCTCCTTACTCCTAAGAATGCAATACCAAGGAAAAGAACACTCATGATGAGCAGAGTGATCATACATCTCTGGTATCGTAACGTGTCATTGTAGACACTGATGCAATAGTAAGCATCACTTAAAACAGCCGCCGGATTGATACGGTTCAGAATAGGGGCATTCTGTTCTATTATATCTTTCATATTGCCAAACATCAGACCAGACAAAAAACCGGTCAGTAAAGTTGTGGAGGTACAGATGCCGATTTTTGCTGAAAATGTAAGTTTCCCGATGCAGCCGATCATGAGTCCCAGGCAGATTCCGATGAGGCTTCCCATAAAATTCGTGGCAAGGATAGCCAGATAATTATTCCCCAGGTCAATGTCAAGAATATAGTTCACATAAAAAGTCAGAATCATTACATTTATGAAATGTATAAAAATCAGCACCAACATATCAATAAAAATAAGAAATTGTTTTCGGTAAGGGGTGATACTTCGTCTGGCTCCTAAGGGACTTAAGTTCGCCTGGGTATCACGTACTGCTTCGATACTTAGATATGCACCGGACATACAAGCATAGGCAATCAGGGCGAAGAAATACAATACAGTCGGATTTAATGTTTTTCCACCGACACTTTTTTCCGTGATGAAACTGCCATTCGTCTGCAAGGAAGCAACAGCATCAGTCAGACGCTCCGGATGAGTTCTGGCAATCTCTTTGAACAGATGTGCATTCTGGTTATAAGTATTTAAAAGAGAAGTCAGAATACTTTGGCTGACTCCATTTTTTGTGATTGTAAGAGACGGGATCTCTTTTACATAGTAGATTCCAAGAATCTCATCATTTTCCAGTTTCTTTTTCGCGTCTTTTTCATTCTTTACGTCTTGAATATCTAGAACGCTACCGTTCATGGCGTCAAGGAAATCTGCAAAAAATGTACCGGATGACTTCGTTTCAAGCTTATTGATAACAGCAACGGGTACCGGATCCCAGTCGGAGTCTCCGGTGGCAGATATGCCGATATTTCCAAAGGAAATGTAGAACAGTGTGCCGAGAATCATTGGGAATGCAAGTGCCCAGAACATCATAGGCCGATTCCTTGTAATCTGTAGAAAACGATATTTTATTAAATGACACATAAAAATTCCTCCTTAGTCCCGAAGTTCTTTTCCCGTGATTTCCAAGAAGACATCGTTGAGTGTTGGAAGTTCTGAAAATACGCGCCCGAAAGAAATGTTGTGATCACCCAGGTATTTTAAGAGGCTGATCAGATTGTGTTTTCCTCCACTTAGGCGGATTTTTAATACCTGTTCTTCATAGGTCAGTTCAAATACATTTGGCATCGTACGGATTTCAGAGAGTGTTTCCGGATTTAGGTTTATAGCTTCGATGGTGATCGTCTCACCGGTTTTGATCATATTTTTCAGCTCTTCACATGTTCCGGTCGCAAGTACATGGCCATGATCAATGATTGCAATACGGCTGCAGATCTGTTCAACTTCTTCCATATAATGGGAAGTATAAATGATTGTAGATCCCTGACGGTTCAGTTCTAAGATTCCTTCCAGGATCCGGTTCCGGCTCTGTGGATCGACAGCTACCGTTGGTTCGTCCATGATGATAAGCTTTGGCTTGTGGGCAATACCGCAGGCAATGTTGAGTCTTCTAAGAAGACCGCCGGACAATTTTCCGGGACGTTTTTTTGCATATTCCGTAAGTCCCACAAAATCCAGTGCTTCGTCCACCAGCTTTTTACGCTTTTGTTTGTCAGTTACATACAGACCACAGAAATAGTCTACATTTTCACGGACACTCATCTGAGGAAACACAGCCACATTTTGCATGACAACACCGATCTCTTTTTTGATATCGTAACTGTCCGGGGTCATGTTTTTGCCAAAAATCTGAATCGTACCTTTGTCATATTTCAATAGCGCCAGCATACAGCCGATCGCGGTGGATTTTCCGGAGCCGTTTGGTCCCAGAAGTCCAAAAATCTCCCCTTCTTTAATGTCCAGGTTCAGGTGATCTAGTGCGATCAGATCACCATATCTTTTTACAAGATTTTCAATATGGATCATAGGAAATTCCTCCAGTTCTTAGTTTTGAGACTTGCATATTTCTTACTTGTAATTATAAATGTCTTATGCTTATAATGTTAGTGGCAGACGTCATAAAACGATGTGACAAATGTCATGTTTTGCTTTTTAGAAAAGTTAGGAGAGAACAAATATGAGAAGAATGACAGGGCAGCTTCTGTTAATTTTATATAGTTTTCTTTTTTTGTTGCTTTCGCCGGCTGACCTGAATTTTGTGGTGGGCTTTCTGGTGTCATTGATCTGTATTGGCATGCAGATGTTCTTAAAAGATGACTGGGAAAGGTATGTTCTGTTAATATGTATTTTAGCCGGAAGTTGGTACTGTGTGGGAATCTGTGAATTCCTGCCGGTTCTTTTTTATGGATTCTGGACGAAAGAGAACCGGGGTATCATGATACTCGCTGTGGCAGGAGGGATATTTACCGGTGCGTCAGGGAATGTGAATCTAAGTCATGGACAAATGTATTTTTTGATAGTTGGAATTTTACTGTCGCTTGTGTTGAAGTTAAAAGAAGAGGCTTATGAGGAGTTGGAACAGGAATACCGGAAAACCCGTGATGACAGTAAGGAAAGGAATCTGCTTTTACAGGAAAAGAATCGCAGCCTGATTGAGAAGCAGGACTATGAAATATATACGGCAACACTTCAGGAGCGAAATCGCATTGCAAGAGAAATTCATGACAATGTGGGACATTTGCTTTCAAGATGCATCCTTATAGTGGGCGCAATGAAGATTGTAAATGAAGACGAAAAACTGTCCTCTTCCATTGAACAATTGGAGGAGTCGTTGAATACAGCCATGACCAGTGTGCGGGAGAGTGTCCACGACCTTCATGATGATTCTGTGAATCTGAGAGAAGTGACAGAAGAACTGGTGGGGGAGTTTACATTTTGCCCGGTAGATTTATCTTATGATATGGGATATGATGTTCCAAGAGAGATTAAATACGGCTTTATCGCAATTGTAAAAGAGGCACTTCACAATATTGTAAGGCACAGTGATGCAAGTAAAGTGAAGATAGTCATGCGGGAGCACCCAGCGCTTTATCAGCTGATCGTGGAGGATAATGGGACTGTGAAAGAACCAATACAAAGTGGCGGAGTAAAAGCTGTATCCAGAGAATATCAGTCTGGACAGGGTATGGGACTTCGCAATATGAGCGACCGCGTCCGGATGCTTGGAGGCATGATGCAAATTGTAAGAAAAGAGGGATTTCGTATTTTTATTACGATCCCCAAGGAGGTATCTTAAAATGAGAATCGTGATTGCAGATGATGATATGCTTGTATCAGGGGCACTTAGGACGATTCTGGAAAAAGATCAGGATATAGAAGTTCAGGGTATTGCCTCAAATGGGAAGGAAGCTATAGAACTTTACCGGAAATATGAGCCGGATGTGCTGCTGATGGATATCCGCATGAGTCCAATGAGCGGTCTGGAGGCATCGGAAGAGATTTTAAAAGAAAAACCAGAGGCAAAGATATTGCTCCTTACAACATTTTCTGATGACGAGTATATTGTAAAAGCGTTGAAATGTGGTGTGAAAGGATATCTTTTAAAACAGGATTATGCAAGTATTCTGCCGGCAATTCGGGCAGTGTGCACGGGGCAGACGGTGTTCGGAACTCAGATCATATCTAGACTGCCGGAACTTTTAGAGCGAAAGAGTGCTTTTGATTATGCGACTTATGAGATTACAGAAAAAGAACGCGCTGTTATGAAGCTTGTGGCAGACGGAAAGAGCAATAAAGAAATTGCAGGGGAAATGTTTTTAAGCGAGGGAACGATCCGAAATTATATCAGTGGGATTTTGGATAAATTGAATTTAAGAGACCGTACACAGCTTGCAGTTTTTTATCTCAGAAATTGCACATAAAATTATTGGCAGGCGCCAGAATGTGCCAAGGCACATTCTTTGTTCTAAATATCAGAATTGTAGCTGTGGATGAAAAATATAAAAAAGAAGGAGAAATTGATGATGCAGAGTTTTGTACAGTATACCCCGACGAAAGTTGTATTTGGAAAAGACACGCAAAAAGAAGCTGGAAAGCTGGTCAGTGAATTGGGGATAACGAAGGTATTTCTTGTATATGGCGGTGGAAGTGTTATAAGAAGTGGGCTTCTCGATGAAATTAAGAAATCTCTTGATGAAGAACACATTTCTTATGAGGAACTTGGCGGTGTAAAACCGAATCCGCGTCTGTCCTTTGCAAGAAAAGGAGTTGAAAAAGCGATTGCTTTTGGAGCAGAACTGATTCTTGCAGTAGGCGGTGGAAGTGCAATCGATACAGCAAAAGGAATTGCGATAGGTGCTGCAAATCCGGGCACAGATATCTGGGAGTTCTGGAAGAATAAAAAAGAATTAAAGAAGGCACTTCCGGTAGGAACCGTTTTGACAATTTCAGCAGCCGGAAGTGAGATGAGTAATTCTGCGGTACTGACAGATGAAGAGACGCAGGATAAATCTGGAATCGGAAGCGATCTGATTCGTCCAAAATTTGCAATTATGAATCCAAAGCTGACATACACACTTCCGAAATATCAGCTTACTTGCGGAATTGTAGATATTTTTATGCATACAATTGAACGTTATTTCACACCGGTACATGGAAATGAACTGACAGATGAGATTGCAGAAGGACTGATGCGTACATTGATCCGGAATGCAGCAAAGGCATATGAGAATCAAGAAGATTATGATGCCATGAGTGAAATCATGTGGTGCGGAAGTATTTCCCATAATGGAATTACCGGACTTGGAAGACCAAAGGATTTTCTGTGCCATAAGCTGGGACATCAGCTTGGTGCAAAATTTGACGAAGCCCACGGTGCAACATTATCTGCAGTCTGGGGAAGCTGGGCGAGATACGTCTATCATCTGGACGAGGAAAGATTTGCAAATTACGGAAGAAAAGTATGGAACATTGATGAGGAAAATGATGAAAAAACGGCTGTGGCAGCGATTGAGAAAACCGAAGAATTCTTCCGGTCTTTGCATATGCCGACTTGTCTGGGAGATATGAAAATGGGTGTACAGCCGGATGAAGTATTAAAAGAAATGGCTGGCAAGGCGACTGCAGGAGATACCATGAAAGTGGGCGCTTTCCAGAAAATGGGGGAAAAAGAGTTATATGAGATTTATAAAAAGGCAAACCACAGATAATCTAAATATTGACTGGCATGCATTTTACAAAAATGTATTTGCCTTAATTATTCCGATGGCACTCCAGAATCTGATCAACGTCGGAGTGACTGCAGTTGATGTTATGATGCTTGGAAGAGTGGGAGAAAAAGTGTTGTCTGGTTCTTCGCTGGCAGGACAGATCCAGTTTATTATGATGCTGATTTTTTTCGGCATCACATCTGGAGCAACAGTACTGACAGCGCAGTACTGGGGAAAGAAAGATATCAGAACTATTGAGAAGATTCTTGGTATGGGACTTACAATCTCACTTGCAATTGCGGTAATTTTTATGACATTGGCCTTGACTATTCCGGGTCCTTTGATGCGTATTTTTACATCGGATCCGGAAGTAATTGCAGAGGGAGTGAAATACTTACGGATTGTTGGAATATCTTATCTTTTCATAGCGGTAACGCAGGTTTATCTGAATATTATGAGAAGTATTGAACGGGTGATGATTGCTACTTTTGTATATTTTATGTCTTTGGTTGTCAATGCAATTATTAATGCAATTTTGATTTTTGGACTTCTTGGATTTCCGGCACTTGGAATACAAGGAGCTGCAATCGGCACATTATGTGCCAGAATGACAGAGACATTGATCGTGCTTATTTATGCACATTTCATGAATCAGGATGTGAAAATTCGTCCTCGATTTATGATACAGATTGACAGGGTACTTGCAAAAGATTATCTAATCTATGCCATGCCGGTTGTGTTAAATGAAATGATGTGGGGACTTGGAGTTTCTGCGAATACTGCTGTCATCGGTCATCTTGGGAGTGCGGCGGTTGCATCAAATTCAGTTGCACAAGTAGCGAGACAGCTTGCCCAGGTCGTTGTATTTGGAATTGCAAATGCGACAGCCGTCTATCTGGGTAAGACGATCGGGGAGCGTAAATTCGATTATGCGAAGGCTTATGCAAAAAGATTTATTCGGCTGGCACTTATTATGGGCTGTTGTGGTGCATGTGTAATTTTAATCTGTGCTCCGATTGCAAATACATTTCTTGTATTATCGCCTGAGGCAAAAGAATATCTTTATATGATGTTTGGCGTCATGTCTTATTTTGTCATTGCACAGGCAGTCAATACAACATTGGTAGTAGGTGTATTTCGTTCAGGAGGAGATACGAGATTCGGATTAATTTTGGATGTGTCTACGATGTGGGGATTTTCTATATTACTGGGTGCAGTCGCAGCATTTTTCTTACACGCAAGTGTACCGGTCGTTTATATACTTCTGATGAGTGATGAGCTGGTGAAATTACCGCTTACGCTAAAGCGGTACCGCAGTTACAAATGGCTCAAAGATGTCACGAGGAATAACCTGGAAATTTAAAGCTGTGAAAAAGGGAGTAAAAGCAAAGATTAAAGGTAATTCAAGGTTGATAAATTACCTGAAAAGGTAGTACAATAGATTCAGAGCTCAGAAATACAGAGCAGTTTCAGAATAATGAAAGAGAGGTATAGGATTATGAAAGTAATCGCAACAGAAAAAGCACCGGCAGCAATCGGACCATATTCACAGGCATATGTTAATAACGGAGTTCTTTATACATCCGGACAGCTTGGAATTAATCCTGAGACAGGAAATCTTGGCGGAGATACAATCGAAGAGCAGGCTGAGTGGTCTTGCAAGAATGTAGGAGAGATTTTAAAAGCAGCAGGTACAGATTACGAGCATGTACTTAAAACAACATGTTTCCTGTCTGATATTGCTGATTTCGGAGCATTCAATGAAGTTTATGCAAAATATTTCACATCTAAACCGGCAAGAAGCTGTTTTGCAGTGAAAGATCTCCCTAAGGGAGCACTCTGCGAGATCGAAGTAATCGCAGCAGTAGAAGAGTAAAAGAGGCCAGAAAGGAAGTTTTAGTTATGTCAGAGAATCAGAAAGGATGCTCACCATCCGATTGCCAGGGGTGTGCACATGCAGGGACTTGTAATAGTAAACCGCAGGATTTTCATAAACCGGCGAATGCAAAATCACACATTCGTAATGTGATCGCAGTTGTCAGTGGAAAGGGCGGAGTCGGAAAATCGATGGTAACTGCATCATTGGCAAGAATGATGAGAGAACAAGGATTTTCTGTAGGAATTCTGGATGCAGATATTACAGGACCGTCTATTCCGAAGATGTATGGAATCCATGATACAGCAAAAGGAAGCGATGATGGAATCTTTCCGGAGATTGCAAAAGACGGAACAAAGATTATGTCTGTCAACCTGCTTTTACCGAATGAATCGGATCCGGTAATCTGGAGAGCACCGATTATTACAAGTGTTGTGACGCAGTTCTGGACAGATGTTATCTGGGGAGATCTGGATTATCTCTTTGTGGATATGCCACCTGGAACTGGTGATGTTCCACTTACAGTATTCCAGTCACTTCCGGTGAATGGAGCAGTGATCGTAACATCTCCACAGGATCTTGTGCGTATGATTGTAGAGAAAGCTTACAAGATGGTAAGACAGATGAATATTCCAGTGCTCGGAATCGTAGAGAATTACAGTTATCTGACTTGCCCGGATTGTGGAAAGAAGATTTCCGTATTTGGAGAAAGCCATATCGATGAAGTGGCAGCTGAGTTAGGTATTCCGGTTCTTGGTAAGATGCCGATTGATCCGGCTCTTTCTGAGATGGTAGAGAATGAGAAGTTCTATGAAGTTTCGAATGAGTACCTGGCAGATGCAGTAAATAAAATATAAGAAGATTACAAGGAATATTTTGAAAAATATTTGCTGATAAGAGTGCAGAGATGTACTTCATGTAACAATAAAAGAAAGAGTAACCGACTGATATGTGAGAAGAAAGATATCAGTTGGTTATTCTTTTTTTATCCTGGCATCATTAAAATATAAATTGACAAATCGAACAAATGTTCTTATAATAAAAACAGAACAGATGTTTGCACTATGATATTAGGAAAGCAGGAAAGAATATGAAGATACAGAATCCCATGTCTATCTATGAAAAATTAAATATTTTATCGGATGCAGCAAAGTATGATGTGGCGTGTACTTCCAGTGGAACGAAGAGAAAAGGTGATGGTTCCGGAATGGGAAACTGTACACAGTGTGGAATCTGCCACAGTTTTTCTACAGATGGCAGATGTATTTCACTTTTAAAAATTCTGTTTACGAATGAATGCATTTTTGACTGTAAGTACTGCGTGAACAGAAGAAGTAATGATGTAGTGAGGACTTCTTTTACACCTGATGAAGTTTGTACGCTTACAATGGAATTCTATCGGAGAAATTATATTGAAGGACTATTTTTAAGTTCCGGCATTCTGGTAAGTCCGGATTATACGATGGAGTTAATCTGTGCAACACTTTATAAGCTGAGAAAAGAGTGTAATTTTCAGGGATATATTCATGTGAAAGCCATTCCTGGAGCAAGTCAGGAACTGATTCAAAAAGCAGGATTTCTGGCGGACAGAATGAGTGTGAATCTGGAACTTCCGACAGCAGAAGGATTGAAACTATTGGCACCGCATAAATCCAGAAAGAATATCCTCGCACCGATGAGGCTCATCCAAGAAGGGAGGAATGAAAATAGCCGTGAACTGTCATTATACCGTCAGGCACCGAGATTTGTACCGGCAGGGCAGAGTACCCAGATGATTATCGGAGCAACTTTGGAATCGGATTATCAGATTATGAAGGTGACAGAGAGCCTGTATAAGAAGTTTGAACTGAAACGAGTGTTTTATTCTGCATTCGTACATGTGAATGAAGATAAAGCACTTCCGGCAAGGACAGATGACGGACCGCCGCTTCTCCGGGAACATCGGCTTTATCAGGCAGACTGGCTGCTTCGTTATTATCATTTTCGGGCAGATGAATTACTGTCGGAGGAGGAACCTAATTTTAATGTTCTGTTTGATCCGAAGTGTAACTGGGCGCTGAAGCATCTGGAGTATTTTCCTGTGGAGATCAACAGGGCAGACTATGAGATGCTGCTCCGTGTACCGGGTCTTGGATATAAATCAGCAACAAGAATTGTGAAAGCGAGAAGGCTTGGAACGCTGGATTTTGCAGATCTTAAGAAACTTGGAGTGGTACTGAAACGGGCGGTGTATTTTATTACCTGTAATGGGAAGACAATGTATCCGCTCAGGATAGAAGAGGAATCCATAGCCAGAAATCTTCTGGATTCCAGAGAAAAACTGCCACAGGAGGTGAGAAATCTCGGTTACAGACAGCTTTCATTATTTGATGATGTCAGGTTCCGGGAGAATTTCTATGAAAAAGATTTATGTGTGTAATGATACGATCACAGGAATATTTTCTGCAATTTATGATGCATGGAAAGAAGGAAGAGAAGAAAAAGAGTGTGGGATTGCAATAAAGGGAATGTTAGAACAGGAGCTTTTTTGTGAGTACATTTTGGTGGAGGAGAATCTTCACAAGGAACAGGCAGTAGAACGATTGATCCGAAAACATCTGGGAGGACAGGCTTATGCTGATATCTGGCATGCATCTCTTGCTTCGGATAAGGATAAGGCAGATGCAATTTATGGGACAATGCTGGCTGCAAGAAGGCTTCGTGACAGTAAAAAGGTTATGGAACATTTGAGCCACCCACAAGTTGAACGTGTATTTGAACTGAGCAGGAAGGTAGGAAGTGAAGCCCATAATTATAAAGGATTTTTGAGATTTCGGGAGTTGTCTGGCGGGATTTTGTATGGAGGGATTGCACCAAAAAACAGGATACTGACTTGTATTGCTCCACATTTTGCTAACCGGCTTCCACAGGAAAACTGGCTGATCCATGATAAGACACATCATATGTATGCAGTGCATGAGGCGGGAAAGGAATGGGTATTGGTAGAAAATGAACGGATTCAGGAGGAGAGGCTGGGACATATATCGGAAAATGAACAGATGTATGCAAGTCTGTGGACTGCCTTTTGCAGGACAATATCTATTGAATCCAGGGAGAATCCAAGAAGTCAGATGCAGCATCTTCCACTCAGATATCGGCCGGAGATGACTGAGATGGCAGGCGAGGTGTAAAATTACTTTAAAATATTTTATATTTATGTGTTATAATATGGGCGTTTACAAGAAGTGTCAGGGAAAGGGAGAAACACAATGGATCTTGAACAGCCTGTGATTCGCATTTCTGTGCGAAATCTGGTGGAATTTATACTTCGTGCGGGAGATATAGACAATCGAATAGCGTCGACAGATAAAGATACTATGCAGCTTGGAAGCAGAATCCACAGGAAGATTCAAAAGCAGATGGGTCCGGATTATCATGCAGAGATTTCACTAAAATATGAGATTCCATGTAAAGATTTTACGCTGAAACTGGAAGGAAGAGCAGACGGAATTATTGAGCTTCCGGAAGGAATTGTCATTGATGAAATTAAAGGTGTGTTAAGAGAACTGAATCAGATTAAAGAGCCGGTACCGGTACATCTTGCACAGGCAATGTGTTATGCGTATATTTATGCGGCATCTCATAATTTGCCGGAAATTGGTGTGCAGATGACTTACTGTAATATGGAGACAGAGGAGATAAAGCGTTTTCAGAGTGGTTACATATTCGAAGATTTGGAACGGTGGTTTTATGAGCTGATTGGAAAGTATGAAAAGTGGGCGAGATATCAGATTCAGTGGAAGAAAAAGAGAGATAAGTCGATCAAGAATGTGGAATTTCCATTTGCATACAGAGAAGGGCAGAAGAACCTGGTAACATCAGTATATCGGACGATACTTAGAAAAAAGAAGCTGTTTATTCAGGCACCGACCGGAGTTGGAAAGACGATCGCAACATTATTTCCGGCAGTGAAAGCAGTAGGAGAGGGATTGGGTGATAAGATATTTTATCTGACAGCGAAGACGATCACAAGAACAGTAGCCTGGCAGGCATTTGAGACATTAAGGGAACAGGCGCTTCGTATGAAAGTAATTGTTCTGACAGCAAAAGATAAAATTTGCTTTTGTGAAGAGACAAATTGTAATCCAGATTATTGCCCTTATGCGAAAGGACATTTTGACCGGGTGAACGATGCAGTCTATGAACTTCTGACATCTTCTGATGAACTGAACCGGGAGATACTAGAGGAACAGGCAAGAAAATGGAAGGTGTGTCCGTATGAGATGAGTCTGGATGTGGCGGTCTGGGTTGATGCAATTATCTGCGATTATAATTATGTATTTGACCCACAGGCGCATTTGCGCAGATTTTTCGGAGAAGGAAATAAAGGCGATTATCTGTTTTTAATTGATGAAGCACATAATCTGGTGGAACGGGGCAGGCAGATGTACAGTGCCAGTATCTGCAAAGAAGATTTTCTTGGAATTAAGAAAAAGGTCCGATATGAGGATGAGAAGCTAACAGAGAGACTGGAAGATTGTAACCGGGGGCTTCTGGCAATGAAACGGGAATGCGAAGAATATAAAGTTCTAAATAGTGTATCGCATATTTACCTCAAGCTTTTAAATCTGGTGACAGAACTGGAACGTTTTCTGGAAGAATGTGAGAAAGAAGATATCCGGGAAGAAGTTCTGGAGTTTTATTTTCACATTCGAAGCTTTATGGATATACATGAGCGGTTAGATGAGAATTATGTGATTTATAGTGAACTGGATGGGGAAGGGAAATTCCGGGTACATTTGTTTTGTGTCAATCCAGCGGGAAATTTGGGAGAATTTCTGCAAAAGGGAAACAGCACAATTTTCTTTTCAGCTACATTATTGCCAATTACATATTATAAAAAACTGCTTTCCACGGGAAAAGAAGATTATGCAATCTATGCAGAATCCCCATTTGATGTAGAGCATCGCCTGCTAATGGTTGGAGGAGATGTAAGTACAAAGTACACACGGAGAAATGAAGAGATGTATCAGAGATATGCCAGGTATCTGTGGAAGCTTGCAAATGGAAAGAAAGGGAACTATCTGGTATTCTTTCCGTCTTATCGTTTTCTGGAAGATGTCTATGAAGCTTTTGAAAAGATTCAGGAAAAGGAAGAGTTAGAAGCCTTCCCGGCTTTGGGTCATCGAATTACTTGTGTGACACAATCCCAGTCTATGTCAGAAAAGGGCAGGGAGGAATTTTTGAATACATTTGAAGAGGAAAGAAAGGAAAGCCTGCTTGGATTTTGTGTCATGGGTGGTATCTTTTCAGAAGGAATTGATTTGACGGAGGATAAGCTGATCGGGGCCGTGATTGTAGGAACAGGACTGCCACAGGTTTGTCGAGAACGGGAGATTTTAAAGGATTATTTCGATCAGCACGGGCAGAGGGGATTTGACTATGCTTATCTGTATCCGGGAATGAATAAGGTACTTCAGGCAGCCGGACGTGTCATAAGAACAGACGAGGACAGAGGAGTGATATTGTTGCTGGATGATCGCTTTTTCGACAGGCGGTATCAGGAGACTTTTCCAAGAGAATGGGAAAACCAAAGAAGCTGCAGCCTTGGAAATATGGCAGAGCAGATAGAAGAGTTCTGGAAAAAAGAAAAGGAAGAAGCACAGACCGTCCGGAGAAAAGAATAAATATTGATGCATTGTTTTTCTTGCGTCAGGCGGTCTGTGATTTTGCAGATTCATATATATCAGCTGGGTGATGACTCCAACCTCTATAGGTGGTGAGAAACAAGCTGGTATCAGTGGTGGGAGTCAATCCCCCAGCTGATATAGCCTCCGGCAGGGCGCACATTGTCCGGTGGACAATGGTTTTGCGCCGACCGAAACGGAGTGTAGACTTGCAGAGGTGCGCAGTAGAAGTATGTCATGCAATTGCATGACGCGCACCTCGCAGCAAGAATGCCGAGGCATTCTTGAACTGGTCTATGTTGTGAATAATGCTGTTGCTGTATAACGATTATGCCAGATTTAATTTACGGTTCAGACGATAATAAGTAATAATATAAAGAATCACACTCCATATAATCATCAAAGCCAGAGAGATTCCCAAAAGACTGAGCATATACTGAGATGGTGTAGACATATAAAGTGTTGTACTTGTTCCAATCGTTACAGCCTGGGTGTTTAGCAGTCCAAGTGGGATAAAAATCAAAAAACAGCTAATGCTTTCTACAAATGTAACGATAAAGTACATGGCAACAGCGCCAAAGACGCGATGACCGGTAAATATCTGTCCCAGAGAGATGCAGGCGTAATATAATATAACATTTGCAACTGTTCCGGCTATCATGAAAAAGATGTAAAAGGCAATTGATCCAAAGACTCCAAGATGGGATCCCAAACCGAAAATTTCCATTAGGAGAGCTTTATTGCCGGAGAGAGAATCTTTTACATATGGCACCCAGGCAGCAATGTATATAGCGGCAAAGAGTCCAATTATGTCGATTATGCACCAGATTGTTCCTGCAATGACTTTTGCAATCAGGAGAGTTCCCTTTTTGACCGGCAGGGTGTGGGTCAGATATCCTTCGTCAGAGTATGTACTCTTATAAAAATGCACAGCAATGATAATTGAGGTTGCAAAAGCAACACAGGTAAGCAGGATAATACCAAAAGAAACAGTCAATCCAAGAATTAAGAAGTAAGTATTACCCAAGTTATGAACATTGTTGGCTGTAAGTCTGCCTGTGATCAGTATACGGATAAAAAATGCGTATATAAGCAGAAATGCATGAATGATGATTAAAAAACGATTCATGGCTTTCATATCGTATTTGATGATTTTTCCTAACATTTGAATACCTCCCGGAATAATGCGTCAACAGATTTCTTTTGTTCTGACCGGATATCATCGACGGTTGCATTTAATACAAGTTCACCGTTCTGGATAAAGAGTACGCGGTCTAAAATATTTTCAATATCGGAAATCAGATGTGTTGAGATCAAAATCGTTGCATGTTCATTGTAATTACTTAAAATCGTGTGTAAGATGTAATCTCTGGCAGCAGGGTCAACACCTCCGATCGGTTCATCAAGTATATATAGTTTGGCGTCACGGCTCATAACAAGAATCAGTGCTACTTTTTCCTGATTTCCTTTGGAAAGAGTTTTCAAACGTGCTGTCTGATCTATGTTCAGGTCCTTCAGCATCGAAGTGGCTCGGATTTTGGAAAAATCTTCATAAAAGTCAGCAAAGTAAGAAACCAGATCTTGGATTTTCATGGAACCGTCCAGATAACTGTGGTCTGGGAGATAGGACACGATATTCTTGCTGTGGACACCAGGAAGTTCTCCGTCGATAAGAACAGTCCCTTCTGTCGGTGTTAAGAGGTCGTTGATCAGTTTGATCAGTGTAGTTTTCCCGCTACCGTTTGGACCAAGCAGTCCGATGATCTGACCATGGTTCAGTGTCAGGTTCAGATTGTGGAGAGCGTAGGCACTTTTATTGTACTTTTTGGAAAGCCCTTTACATTCTAAAATGGGTTTCATATTATTTTTCCTCCTTCATTGTATCTTGAACCAGTTCCAGGATTTCCGGTCTGGTAAATCCAAGATGTTCCATTGATTTTAAAAATTCACGGATATGCTCGGTGGCAGTCTCTGTTTTTAATTGTTTTATCATTGTTTCGTCCTCCGTAATAAATCGTCCGCTTGTACGGCGGGAGTGTACCAGACCAATTCTCTCCAGTTCGGAAAGTGCTTTTTGCATTGTGTTAGGATTTACGGATGCTTCCATAGCAAGTTCGCGAACAGAAGGAAGTTTGTCCCCGGGTTTATAGCTGCCGGAGATAATATCATGCTGAATTCGTTCCATGAGCTGAAGATAAATGGGACGGTCACTATCTAAATTCCATGGCATATTATGTACTCCTTTCACTTTGTATTATTGTACTATCTGAGCAATACAATAATACAGATACACGCAAGTGTCAAGTACAATTTCAAAAAAATGATTCATTTAAATATTAGTGGGCATTTTACAAGAATCTGTCAGTAGAGTTTGCTGGAAATGAGTAACAAAAAAGCAGCAAACCTTTAAAGATTTACTGCTCAGATATCTATTTGTTTAAATTTAAAGTAGTACTGACTGATTGTAATAGTAACTTAATGTTCATTTTCTGCAATAATATTATCCGGAAAATTCTTATCGAACTGGCTGGCTCTTAACATTGCAATCTCATATTTGTATGGTGCGTAAGATTTCTTCTCTTTTGTTGGAGAAGGAATATATGGAGTTTCAAGGATTTTCGGAATTTGTTCAAAATCCGGGTGGTGTACGATATAGGAGAGGGCATCAAATCCAATCTCTCCGGTGCCGAGATTGGCATGCCTGTCTTTCTTTGCACCACACACATTTTTACTGTCGTTAATATGAAAGACCGCAATCTGATCTTTACCGATCAAATGATCAAACTCGTCGATCACACCGTCGAAATTACCACGGATATCATAACCACTGTCGTGAGTGTGGCAGGTATCAAAACAGACACGCAGTTTGTCGCTGTAGACTACGCCGTCATAGATTGCTGCAAGTTCTTCAAAAGACCGGCCAAGTTCCGATCCTTTTCCCGCCATGGTTTCCAGTGCAATATGAAGAGGTGTGTCTTTTGTCAAGACTTCATTGAGCCCCTTTATGACCTGTTGAAGTCCGGTTTCAACTCCGGCACCGACGTGGGCACCAGGATGCAGAATCAGAGTCTGGCTTTTGCAGGCGGCCGCGCGGTCAATTTCTTTTGCCAGAAATTCCACGGCCAGTTCATATGTCTCAGGTTTTACGGTATTACCAAGATTGATAATATAAGGAGCGTGAACGACGATATCTGAAATATTTTTTTCGTTCATATAGTTCCAGGCGGCATCAATATTGAGTTCAGAAATATCTTTTCTTTTGGTGTTTTGTGGTGCTCCGGTATAGAACATAAATGTATTTGCTCCATAGGATTCAGCTTCTTTTGCAGAACCAAGGAGCATGCTTTTTCCGCTCATGCTGACATGAGATCCAAGTTTTAAATTCATAGATGTAACCTAACCTTTAATTTAATATAAAATGTGTCTGTCAGACAAGTTATCGCTGCTTAAATTTATCCTTGCCCTGTTTACAGATTGGACAAACAAATGTGTCTGGAAGTTCTTCAAATGGAATATCACCATCATAGACATATCCGCAGATACTACACACCCATTTGCCATTTCCGGAGGAATTACTGGAGGTGATTGAAGAATCAGAAGAAGCAGAATCTACCGTATCCAGATCTTCCGGCTGGTAAGTCGGTGCATTTTTCGGACTCTTGCCTTTGATGATATTGTGATAGTATGCATAGGTCATAGGTGTTTCCTGATTCAACATATCACAGTCAATGATTTCCCCAAGAAAGACTGTGTGGGTATTTGTTTCCATTTTATCGATGACCTTACAGACAAGATAACCGCATGCATCATCGACAACGGCAATATTATGCTTTGTAATAAAAGGAACATTCATAAATTTGTCCACATCTCTGGAAGACTGAAATCCAAGCTGGCTGATGATATTGGGGTCAGTCTTTTCAGAAAGTATGGAAACTGCGAACATTCCACTTTTTTCAATGCATTCATGCGTATAATTATCATGATTCATACTGACAGCTAAAGTTGCAGGAGAAGAAGTAATCTGCATAATACTGTTGGCAATGCAGCCGGACATACGATTCTCCCCAAGTGCCGAAACGGCATATACACCATAAGATAAATTTCGAAGTACTTTTTTGTTCATAGGTAACCTCCCATCTATTAAATTGCATAATAACAGTAATTATTACTATTATAATAGCATGGATTTGCTGGAATAGCAACCAGACTTTCTAAAAAAGCGTTGAAAATCTTGTGTGTGAAAAGAATTAAGGTTGTTGGCTTTATTTTCTTGTGCTAAAATACAATGTGACATATTTTGTAAATGAAAAATTACGATAAATAAGAGGTAGAGAGCATGAAGAGAATATCAGATTTTATAGCGGAAGAACTGGCAGCAGCTTTCGAAGCAGCAGGATATGACAGGAATTATGCAAAAGTAACATTGTCGAACCGCCCGGATCTTTGCGAGTATCAGTGTAATGGTGCTATGGCAGGAGCAAAAGCTTATCATAAAGCACCGATCATGATTGCGCAGGATGTTGTGGCAAAATTAGAAGGAAGTGGTTGCTTCTGCGATGTTCAGGCAGTAAATCCGGGATTTATCAATCTGAAATTAGACGAAAGATTTGTAGCAGATTATCTGGATGAGATGGAGACGGATGAAGACCTCGGACTGAATAAGACTGACAATCCTAAGATGATCGTGATCGACTACGGCGGACCGAACGTGGCAAAACCGCTTCATGTAGGACATCTTCGTTCTGCAATTATTGGTGAGAGCGTAAAACGAATTTCAAGAAAAATGGGACATAATGTTCTTGGAGATATCCATTTGGGAGACTGGGGATATCAGATGGGACTGATTATTACGGAATTAAAGGAAAGAAAACCAGAACTTCCATATTTTGATGAGAATTTTAAAGGAGAATATCCGGCAGAGGCTCCATTTACCATATCTGAGTTGGAGGAGATCTATCCGACAGCAAGTGGAAAAGCAAAAGAGGATGAGGAGTACAGAGAGCGTGCGCTGCATGCCACATATTTACTCCAAAACGGACATAAAGGTTATACAGCAATCTGGAACCACATTATGCATGTATCTGTAAATGATTTGAAGAAGAACTATGCGAATCTGAATGTGGACTTTGATCTGTGGAAAGGTGAGTCTGATGCACAGGCTTACATTCCGGATATGATTGAGCGGCTGAAAAAAGAAGGATTTGCACATGTCGATGACGGAGCTCTTGTGATTGATGTACAGGAAGAGTCAGACACAAAGGAAATTCCACCATGCATGATCCAAAAGTCAGACGGAGCATCTCTCTACGGAACGACAGACCTTGCAACGCTGGTTCAACGAGTGGAAGATTACCATCCGGACAAAGTCATTTATGTTGTAGATAAGCGTCAGGAGTTACATTTTGTACAGGTATTCCGTGCAGCAAAGAAGACAGGAATCGTTCCTTCTGAGACAGAACTGAAATTCTTAGGTTTCGGTACCATGAATGGAAAAGACGGCAAACCATTTAAGACAAGAGAAGGTGGTGTTATGCGTCTGGAGAATCTGATCGCTGAGATTCAGGAGGAAATGTACAAGAAGATCACAGACAACCGTACTGTAGAGGAAGAGGAAGCGAAGAACACTGCGAAAACGGTAGGTATGGCTGCAATCAAGTACGGGGATCTGTCCAATCAGGCTTCCAAAGATTATGTCTTCGATGTAGACAGATTTACTTCCTTTGAGGGAAACACAGGACCGTATATTCTGTACACCATCGTGCGTATCAAATCTATCCTGAACAAATACCAGGAAGAAGGAAAAGCTGTCACAGGACTTAAGGTAAATCAGCAGTCCGGCGAGAGCGAGAAAGCATTGATGCTTGCGCTGGTAAAATATAACGAGATGATGGAAAATGCTTACGAAGAACTTGCACCACATAAAATCTGTGCGTATATTTATGATCTTGCAAATGCATTCAATCATTTTTATCATGAAACCAAAATTCTGGCAGAGGAAAATGAAGCAAAGAAACAGGGATACATTGCACTGCTTATACTGACAAAGAAAGTATTGGAGTCCTGCATTGATGTTCTTGGATTCGAAGCACCAGAGAGAATGTAATGATAACAAGGTCGAATAGTGTGGTCGGATTGTGGGAGTGCATAGCACGGAGCAATCTGAAGGTATCATGAAGAGTAGTATATATTACAGGAAGGATTTATAGGTAACATGACAGACAAGTTGTACTACGAAAGTAGTCATAGAAAAGATTTTGAGGCACAGGTAATTTCATGTGAGCCGGAAGGAGAAGGATACAAAGTAGTTTTGGATAAGACAGTATTTTTCCCGGAAGGCGGCGGACAGTATGCAGATACAGGAATTCTTGGAGGGGTTCATGTGCTGGACGCGCAGGAGAAGGATGGAATTATCTATCATTACACAGATGGAGCACTGACACCGGGCGAGATCGTGAAAGGCGAAATTGACTGGGAAAAGAGATTCGAAAGTATGCAGCAACATAGCGGCGAGCATATCATTTCAGGAATTGTACATGGAAGATTCGGATACAACAATGTAGGATTCCATCTTGGAGCTGATTACTGTACGATGGATTTTGACGGACCGATTACAAAGGAGCAGTTGAAAGAAATCGAAGAAGAGGCGAATCGCATCGTTTACAAGAATTTGAATATAGAGATTCTTTACCCGACAAAGGAAGAGTTGAAAGATCTGACTTACAGAAGTAAGATTGAAATTGAAGGACAGGTTCGTATTGTGAATATTCCGGGCGTGGATATCTGTGCATGCTGTGCACCACACGTAGATAGAACTGGGGAGATTGGAAATATCAAACTGGTGGATATGGTGTCATACAAAGGCGGCGAACGCATCACTATGTTAAGTGGAAGCCGTGCACTTACAGATCATCAGCAGAAAGAGGAGAGCGTGAAGAAGATTTCCGCACTGCTCTGTGCAAAGGATACAGAAGTTGCCGAAGCTGTAGAAAAATTAAAAGAAGAGCAGCTTGACTTGAAAAATCAGGTATCTGCTCTCAAACAAAAATTACTGGCTTATCAGGCAAAGGAGATTGACGTTACTCCGGAACTGGTAAAGGTATTTGACAGTGAACTTAGTGGAAATGAACCGAGAGAACTAATGAACATTCTATTAGAGAGAGGTGCAAAGATTTGTGCAATTTTTGCAGGAAATGATGAAGAAGGATATCGTTATGTTA
This sequence comes from Dorea sp. 210702-DFI.3.125, assembly GCF_020560945.1. Lineage (NCBI taxonomy): Bacteria > Bacillati > Bacillota > Clostridia > Lachnospirales > Lachnospiraceae > Dorea > Dorea sp. 210702-DFI.3.125. Next base: position 106,145 of record NZ_JAJCNF010000004.1, on the reverse strand, counting down.
TCGGAAGCCATTCTGAAGATGTAAGAGTGATCAGCAAAAAATTAAATGAGGCTTTCCAGGGCCGTGGCGGTGGAAAACCTCAGATGGTGCAGGGATCCTTAAAAGGAACTGCTAAAAATATTTCAGAAATTCTGTAGCTGCCTTGGTGATGGGAACGCGGTCATTGTAAGCAATGACCAGTTCTCTCACCGGCAGTTTTTCTTTTGTCTCAACAATAAATAATTTTTCCAGATCTTTTCCGGTAATACAGTAATCGGGTATACATGCAATGCCGAGCCCGATTTTTGCAAGGTCAATGAGAAGATCATTACTGCTCAGCTCAATTTCCGGCACGAGATCTAACTGGTGCTGTAAAAAGAGATTATGCAGGAATTCGCTGGTTGTACTTTTTTTATCCAGCATCAGAATCGGATGTTCTAAAAGTTCTTTATAGCTTAAGCATCTTCCAACAAGTTTATCAAAAGAATGATTTGCAACAAACACGTCCTGGAAAGAGCGGATATGTTTTGTTTCACAGTTTCCAAGATATGGATTTGGAGAATTGACAACAATCAGGTCAACCTGTCCATTTTCTAATAGTTCTACACAGTGGATAGAAGTTGCATTCGTTACTTTGATGTGAGCTCCCGGAAATTCCTTATGGAAACGCTCCAGGTAAGGAACAAGAAAATAACGGCAGATAGTGTCACTGGCACCGATGCGAAGTTGTCCTACACCTTCAGAAGCTTCTAAAAGCTGGATTTCCCCACGGTGAATCAGATTCATAGCTGGTTCCACATGACGAAGAAGCAATTCGCCTTCCGGTGTCAGGCGTACCTTTTTGGTACTCCTGATAAAAAGCTTTTGATTTAATTTTTTTTCCAACGCTTTGATAGACTGGCTTACGGCTGACTGAGAGATAAATAATTTATTCGCAGCTTCCGAAAAACTTAGTGTAGTTGCTACGTGGTAAAACACTTTATATAATTCGTAATTAATATCCATAATAAGACTCCCTAATAAATACTAATTTGATTATAAGGTAAATTAATGCAAAATGCAATGGCAGAATTTGTTTTGAAGTGATTTTTCTATACAGATATGAGATATCTTGGTATAATACTAGAGATAAAAACCTGGACCGCAAAAAATGCGCAGGTAGTTTAGGAAAGAAAAGGAAGATAACATGAAGATCTGGTACAGAGTTACCATTACATTTACGATGCTCCTGGTAATCTTTGCATTGCTGATCACTGGATTTCAGCTTGCAGTTTATGGAGACAGCCATTACGGATTTTATAAAAAGGAATATGAAAAGTACCGGGTCACGGACAATCTGAATATGAAGATTGACAATGTGATGGCAGTGACAGAACATATGATGGCTTATCTGATTGGAAAGGAAGAAAAGCTGTCAATTGTCACAGATGTGGACGGTGAGCATCAGGATTTCTTCAATGAACAGGACAGGCTTCACCTGGCAGATGTGAGGAATTTGTTTCTGGGAGGTTTGAAGCTTCGGAATTATGCGGTGATTCTTGCAACTATTTTAATGATTGTTCTTAGGGCAAAAAAAGCAGATTTCCGAAGACTGGTTCCGCTAGGATATTTGCAGGCGCTGTTTGTTTATCTTATTTTGGCGGTAATTCTGGGAGTTGCCATGAGCATTGATTTTACAAGCTGTTTTACGCTGTTTCATAAATTGTTTTTTACAAATAATCTCTGGATCTTTGACCCGGAGACAGATTATATGATCCGCATGCTGCCGGAAGGATTTTTCTCAGACATGGTAATCCGGGTCGGAGTGATATTTATCGTATTACTTGCCGTGCCGGGAGTTGCAGCGGTCGTGTACAACTGGAAATGGAAAAAAGAAAGAAATTAGTAAAACTTATAAAAGGATTTAAATATATTAATTTTAATAATAATGGTGGGTATGTTACAATGAAATAAATAATGAAGATTTAAAGTAACAGAACTATTACCAAATAAAAATATAAACACAATGGAGGAAGACGAATGAGTAATGTAAGAAGAGTGTATGTTGAGAAAAAGGGCAGCTATGATGTCCAGCAGAAGGCACTTGCACATGAGATTCGCAATTATCTTGGAATCAAAGACGTAGAGTATGTGCGTATCTTGAATCGTTATGATGTGGAGAACGTATCAGATGAGACATTTGAAAGAGCATGCAATGGTATCTTTGCTGAACCACCGGTAGATGTCCTTTGGAAAGAGGAGGCTCCTGTTGGTTCCGGAGACAGTCTGTTTTCCGTAGAATTTCTTCCGGGTCAGTTCGATCAGAGAGCAGATTCTGCTGTTCAGTGTATCCAGTTCGTAAAAGAGGACGAGCAGCCGGTCATCCGTACTGCAACGACTTATATTATTCATGGTAAGAATGGAGCTATTACAGAAGAAGAACTTCAGAAGATTAAGGAACACTGCATCAACCCGGTAGACTCAAGAGAAGCAGCAGAGGAGAAGCCGGAGACACTAGTGACAAAATTTGACGAGCCTGCTGATGTTATTGTATTTGACGGGTTTAAGGATATGGAAGAGGAAGAGCTTAAGAAATTATATGATTCTCTTGGACTTGCAATGACATTCCGTGACTTCCAGCATATCCAGAATCATTTCAAAGGGGAAGAGCACCGCGATCCTTCCATGACAGAGATCCGCGTACTGGATACTTACTGGTCAGACCATTGCCGTCATACAACATTTTCAACAGAACTTACAGAAGTTTCCTTTGGAGACGGAGATTATCGAAAACCGATGGAAGATACTTACAAGCAGTACCTTCGCGATCGCAGTGAGATTTTTAAAGGACGTGAGGATAAATTTGTATGTCTGATGGATCTTGCGCTGATGGCTATGAGAAAGCTGAAAAAAGAAGGAAAGCTTCAGGATCAGGAGGAGTCAGATGAGATCAATGCCTGCAGTATCGTTGTACCGATCAAGGTAGATGGCGTGGAAGAAGAGTGGCTTGTGAACTTTAAAAATGAAACACACAACCACCCGACAGAGATTGAGCCTTTTGGTGGAGCTGCTACATGTCTTGGCGGAGCAATCCGAGATCCATTATCAGGACGTACTTATGTATACCAGGCAATGCGTGTGACCGGAGCAGCAGATCCGACTGTATCTATCAAAGATACGATGAAAGGAAAGCTTCCTCAGAAGAAACTGGTTCGTGAGGCAGCTCATGGATATAGTTCTTATGGTAACCAGATCGGACTTGCAACTGGTGCAGTTAAGGAGATCTATCACCCGAATTATGTGGCAAAACGTATGGAAATCGGAGCTGTTCTCGGAGCAGCACCAAGACGTGCAGTAATCCGTGAGACTTCAGATCCTGGTGATATCATTATCCTGCTCGGTGGACGTACCGGACGTGACGGCTGCGGTGGAGCAACCGGATCTTCTAAAGTACATACAGAGGAGTCTATCGAGACTTGTGGAGCAGAGGTACAGAAAGGTAATCCGCCGACAGAGCGTAAGATCCAGAGACTGTTCCGCAGAGAGGAAGTCAGCAAATTAATTAAGAAATGTAACGACTTTGGAGCCGGAGGAGTTTCTGTTGCAATCGGAGAACTTGCAGACGGACTTCAGGTAGATCTGGACAAAGTACCGAAGAAATACGCAGGACTTGATGGAACAGAAATTGCAATTTCTGAGTCTCAGGAGCGTATGGCTGTTGTTGTAGACCCGAAGGATGTAGATGAATTTATGGGATATGCAGCAGAAGAGAACTTAGAGGCAACAAAGGTAGCTGTCGTAACAGAGGAGCCAAGACTTGTATTATCCTGGAGAGGTAAGAAAATCGTAGACTTATCCAGAGCATTTTTAGATACTAACGGTGCTCATCAGGAGACAAAAGTAGCTGTAGATATTCCAAGCCGCAAAGACAGTATCCTCGTAAGAGAAGAAGTGACAGATGTCAAAGAAAAGTGGATGGAGACATTAAAAGATCTGAATGTGTGCTCACAGAAAGGTCTTGTGGAAATGTTTGATGGTTCCATTGGAGCATCTTCTGTATTTATGCCGCATGGCGGACAGTATCAGATGACAGAGACACAGGCTATGGTTGCAAAGCTTCCTGTACTGACAGGAGACTGCGATACGGTTACAATGATGAGTTTTGGATTCGATCCGTATCTGTCAACATGGAGTCCGTACCACGGAGCTATTTACGCAGTGACAGAGTCTGTAGCAAAAATTGTGGCAGCAGGAGGAGATTACAGTAAGATCCGTTTCACATTCCAGGAGTACTTCCGCCGTATGACAGAGGATCCACATAGATGGAGCCAGCCATTCGCAGCACTTCTTGGTGCTTACAGTGCACAGCTTGGATTTGGCCTTCCTTCTATCGGTGGAAAAGACAGTATGTCCGGAACATTTGAGCATATTGATGTACCACCGACACTGGTTTCTTTTGCAGTGGATGTGGCAACAGAAAAAGATATTATTACACCGGAGCTTAAGAAAGCAGGAGATAAGCTTGTATGGCTTCAGATCCCGACAGACGAGTATGATGTTCCGGTTTATGAAAAAGTTATGGATCAGTATGGTAAATTTACTGCTGATATCCATGACGGCAAGATTGTGGCAGCTTATGCACTTGACAGACACGGAATCGTTCCGGCTGTCAGCAAGATGGCATTTGGTAATCGCATGGGTGTAACATTAGATGCGAGCGTAGAGGCAAAAGACTTGTTCGCACCTGCATTTGGAGATCTGATTGCTGAAGTTCCGGCTGACAAGCTGGATGGACTGACGATTGATTACACAGTCATCGGTGAAGTGACAGAAGAGCAGAATTTTGAATACAAAGATACAAAGATTGCCCTTGCAGATGCCCAAAAAGCATGGGAAAGTACCCTAGAGAGCGTATTTGCTACAAATTCCAAAGCAGAGGGACAGGACGAGAAGATTGACACAGGTCTTTTTGATACAAAAGAAGTACATATCTGCGAACACAAGATCGCTCAGCCGACTGTATTTATTCCGGTATTCCCTGGAACAAACTGTGAGTATGACAGTAAGAGAGCTTTTGAGAGAGCAGGAGCAAAAACAATCGTAAAAGTATTCCGCAATATGAGTGCTTCCGATATTGTAGATTCTGTCGATGTATTTGAAAAAGCAATCGCGCAGTCTCAGATGATCATGTTCCCAGGTGGATTCAGCGCTGGTGATGAACCGGATGGTTCTGCAAAATTCTTTGCAACTGCATTCCAGAATGCGAAGATGAAAGAGGCGGTTGAGAAACTTCTTGGGGAGCGTGACGGACTGGTACTTGGTATCTGTAATGGATTCCAGGCTCTTGTAAAACTGGGACTTGTTCCAAATGGAACAATTACAGGACAGACAGAGGATTCTCCGACACTGACTTACAATACAATTGGACGCCACATTTCTAAGATGGTGTACACGAAAGTAGTCAGCAACAAGTCTCCATGGCTTTCCGGAGCAAAGCTTGGCGGAATTTACACAAACCCGGCATCTCACGGAGAGGGACGTTTTGTTGCAAGCAAAGAGTGGCTTGACAAGCTGATCACAAATGGACAGGTTGCAACTCAGTACTGCGACCCACAGGGAAATGTATCTATGGATGAGACATGGAACATTAATGGTTCCTATCTTGCAATCGAAGGTATCACCAGCCCGGATGGAAGAGTATTTGGTAAAATGGCCCATTCAGAAAGACGTGGACGTTCCGTTGCAATGAACATTTACGGAGAACAGGATCTGAAGATCTTTGAGTCTGGAGTGAAATATTTTAAATAAAAATAATCAGGCGCTTGCAAATTTTGCAGGCGCTTGTTCTATATTTCGGCAAAAATACAAAATTATGCAGGAAATGAAAATTAAAATTGCACAAAATATAAAAATAACATTTTTTTGCAAAAAAAATCTTGTGTTATAAAGTAAAATACTTTACAATATTAAAGGACAAAAGCGTCGAAGGAGAAAAACGGTTTTGCCGTCTTTCTTTTTTGAATGATGAATGCAAATAAATCAAGAAATATGGCGCTTTAAATTTCATAATAACATTTTTTCAGGAGGTACAAAGGTATGTCATATGTTGATGAAGTACTGGAAAAAGTAGTGGCAAAGAACCCTGCTGAGCCAGAATTCCACCAGGCAGTAAAAGAAGTATTGGAATCATTGAGAGTGGTAATCGAAGCAAACGAGGAGAAATTCAGAAAAGACGCTTTGCTTGAGAGACTGGTTGAGCCTGAGAGACAGATCAAATTCCGTGTTCCATGGGTAGACGATAATGGACAGGTTCAGGTAAATACAGGTTACCGTGTACAGTTCAACAGTTCAATCGGACCATACAAAGGAGGCTTACGCCTTCATCCTTCCGTAAACCTTGGAATCATCAAATTCCTTGGATTTGAGCAGGTATTCAAGAACTCACTGACAGGTCTTCCAATCGGAGGAGGAAAAGGTGGTTCTGATTTCGACCCTAAGGGAAAATCCGACAGAGAAGTTATGGCATTCTGCCAGAGCTTTATGACAGAACTTTGCAAATATATCGGTGCTGACACTGACGTTCCGGCCGGAGATATCGGAACAGGCGCAAGAGAGATTGGATATATGTTTGGTCAGTACAAGAGAATCCGCGGAGTATACGAAGGTGTACTTACAGGTAAAGGATTAAGTTACGGTGGATCTTTAGCAAGAACAGAAGCCACAGGTTATGGACTTCTGTATCTGACAGAGGAACTTCTGAAACTCAACGGAAAAGATATCAAGGGTATGACAGTTGCAGTATCCGGTTCCGGTAATGTTGCAATCTACGCAACAGAGAAGGCTCAGGAGCTTGGAGCTAAGGTTGTTACAGTCAGCGATTCTACAGGCTGGGTATATGATCCGGAAGGAATTGATGTTGCAGCTCTGAAAGAAATTAAAGAAGTAAAACGCGCAAGACTGACAGAGTACAAGAACTATCGTCCGAACTCAGAGTATCATGAGGGACGTGGCGTATGGTCTGTAAAGGTAGATCTGGCTCTTCCATGTGCAACACAGAACGAGCTTCACTTAGAGGATGCAAAACAGTTAGTAGCAAACGGTTGTGTAGCTGTATGCGAGGGTGCTAACATGCCTACTACATACGAGGCAACTGAGTATCTGCAGGAGAACGGTGTAATCTTTGCACCTGGAAAAGCTGCGAATGCCGGTGGTGTTGCTACATCTGCTCTTGAGATGTCACAGAACAGTGAGAGACTTAGCTGGACATTCGAGGAGGTTGATGCAAAACTGAAGAACATCATGGTAAATATCTGCCACAACATGGTAGATGCTGCAAAACGTTACGATATGGAAGGTAACTACGTAGCAGGAGCTAACATTGCAGGATTTGAGAAAGTTGTAGATGCTATGACAGCTCAGGGAATTGTATAAAAAGTACTAAAATATTTGGAAAGTCCCGGATTTACGGGGCTTTCTTTTTTTTGCATAACAGGAATCTTATTTCCTGTTATGCAAAAAGTCTCCGGCAGAATCAGTATTTTATGTTCAAAAGATTTTCCACTTATTAAAAAAATAATTGAATTTTATACATAAAAGAGTATAATATAAACAACTAATGTTATCGTGATAACATTGAAAAGCGTGCGGAAAATTTTATACAGAAAGGATGAAAAAAATGGGCTCAAAAATGGAAGTGTCTGAGGCGGAAATCCAGAAAGTCTACCACAGGGATTGCATTCTTCTGGCAGGGTTTGCAATATTTATGTGGTGTATTTTAAGTACGATATTACGACAGGCTTTACAGGTAGCGGGAGATTCTACTACAAGAACAATTATGATTTGTATTGCGTTGGTGACTGGAAGTGCATTGTCCCTCGGATTTTTTGCAGTTTACAGACACTTAAAAAGAAACAAAGATGTGATTTATAAAGAGGATCTTGAAAATTTGAAATTGCAGAAGAAAGATGCGTAGCAGGAGTGACAGAAGATGGAAAATAAAAAAGAGACGAAAAAAGAAAAAATAATGCAAGTGATAGATGTGTTTTTCGTAATGATCCTATGCTTTGTGGTTTTGCTTGTGACGATGCTTTTTCAAAATCTTGCAGGTGTCAAGGAGGTAGGAAAAGCATATGTGATCCAGGCATCTACACTGGTGCCGGTTGTAGTTGCGCTGGCAGCATATGTAACATTTCTTGTGAAAAGAAGCAAAAAAGATTTAAAGGAAATTATTGAACTGGAATATAGCGAAAAGGAGCAGGAATAGGTATGAGCATATGGACAATTATAAATATTGCAGCATGGGTATTATGTGCAGTATTTCTTTATTTGATCTTGAGTGATCTGATAAAAGTGGAAAAAGGGAACAGAGAAGAGAAAAAGCTTGAAAAGAAAGACTAAGAGGCATACTTATGGAGAAAGAAAAGACAAATGAAAAGAGTCAGGGACTTTCGAAAGTTCTTGGACCAATGCATATCTGGGCTCTTGGAGTAGGAATTGTACTTGTTGGAGAGTTCATGGGATGGAATTTTACGGTCGCAAAAGGAGGATCGATTGGTTCTGTTATTGCACTTTGGACGGTAGCCATGCTTTATGTCATGATCGTGATGATGAATACGGAGATGGGTTCTGTCATGCCGGAGGCAGGCGGACAGTATACAATGGCGAAATATATGCTTGGACCTTTAGCTGCATTTAACGTAGGGCTGATGCTTGTGCTGGAATATGCAATGCTGGAAGCGGCCGATGTTCTGGTCGTCGGACAGATACTTGAATCATTGAACCCGAATGTGAAAGCGCTGCCATTTATCATATTAAGTCTGCTTGTGCTGACATATATGAATTACCGAGGTGTCTATGCAACCTTGACCCTGAATTTTGTGATTACGGCAGTTGCATTTGTGACGATATTTATTTTATTATTTTCAACAAGCTTTTATGATCCACAGATGACTTTGATTAATTTGAAAAAAATGACAGATGGACTTCCATATGGTTATCTTGGAATTATTGCAGCCATGCAGTTTGCAGTCTGGTTTTTCCTGGGAATCGAAGGAGGAGCACTGGCGGCAGAAGAATGCAGGTCTACCAGCAGAGCTTTGCCACTGGGAACTATGATAGGTTTGTCTGTGCTGCTGATTGGTGCTACTACAACATGGTTTGTGTGCTCAGGTCTTGTCCCGGCAGAAAAGCTTGGTGAGTCTGCATATCCGTTGTACGACGCGGCACTGGCAACTGGAAAATTATATGTTATCATTGCATTGTTTGTTGGCACGATCATGGCGTGTCTGGCTTCAGCAAATGGCTGCATTAACGATGCAAGCAGAGCTTGGTTTGCAATGTCAAGAGATGGGCTGATTCCGCCGATATTTGCAAAGACACATCCGAAATATAAGACACCGTACCGGGCAACTGTATTTTTACTGCCGATATCTATGGCATTTGCATTTACAGGAATGTTGGATCAGGTTGTTACATTTTCTATATTTTCAGCGTTGATGGTATATGTGCTGACAGTGATCATGATGTTCCGGTTCCGGAAAATGTATCCCCTTGGAACGATTGAGCGTGGATATGTTGCACCAATCCATCCGGTACCTGCATTGATCGCAGCAGTGTTGATCGGTATGACGCTGCTGGGTATGTATCTGGGTTATTGGATTAATATACTAGGCGGAGTTGCATTTTATTTCCTGGCATCTGTCTGGTTCTTGAAAAGGAGACTGAAGTTTATAGATAAATCACAGTTCTTAAAAGCCGGTACTCAGAAGTGGCCGAAACCGAAGGAATTATAATCGGAAGATTGTACTTTAATATTTTTATTTTACGAAATTCATACAATTTTCATAATATAAAACTAGAATAATCAGACAAAAACTGTTACCATATAAAAGAAAATTGAATTCGATATTGAAAGAATGGAGGAATGATTATGGAACAGGTGAAACGGCCGAAAAAACCGTTGATGTTTTATTATACGATTGTGCTGATTATCCTGATACTATTTAACATTATTGCGATGCCTTACATAAAGGAAAAGCAGATCAAAGATGTAGATTATGGAACATTTATCTCTATGACCGAGAAAAAGGAGATAAAAAAAGTAGAATTGCAGCAACAGGATAATACGATCTTATTTACAGGAAAAGACGGGAAGACCATTTACAAAACGGCGATGGTCAATGATCCGGATTTGACGAAACGATTATATGAAGCGGATGTTTCTTTTTACGGAGAAGAAATTGATCAGTCATCTCCGATCCTGGTTAATATTTTATCCTGGGTGCTTCCAATCTTGTTTTTTGTAGCATTGGGAGAATACATGTCCAGAAAATTGATGAAGCGGGCCGGTGGAAAAAACGCCATGTCTTTCGGAATGGGAAAAAGCAGTGCGAAGATTTATGTGAAATCATCCGAGGGAATCCGTTTCCGTGATGTTGCAGGTGAAGATGAGGCGAAAGAGAATTTAAGCGAGATTGTAGAATATCTTCATAACCCGGCCAGATATAAAGAAATCGGAGCATCGATGCCGAAAGGAATTCTTCTTGTAGGACCTCCGGGAACAGGTAAGACGATGCTTGCAAAAGCAGTTGCCGGTGAGGCAAATGTTCCATTTTTCTCCATGTCCGGTTCTGAATTTGTAGAGATGTTCGTTGGTATGGGTGCATCAAAGGTGCGTGATCTGTTCCAACAGGCAAAAGAAAAAGCACCATGTATTGTGTTTATTGATGAGATAGATGCAATCGGTAAGAAGCGGGACGGACAGATAGGTGGAAATGATGAACGTGAGCAGACCTTGAATCAGTTGCTGACAGAGATGGACGGATTCGAAGACAACACGGGTGTGATCATTCTTGCGGCAACGAACCGTCCAGAATCCCTGGATCCGGCTCTTTTAAGACCGGGACGGTTCGACAGACGTGTGCCGGTAGAACTTCCTGATCTGAAAGGAAGAGAAGATATCCTGAAGGTTCATGCAAAGAAAATAAAAGTTGGTGATAATGTAGATTATAATAAAGTGGCACGTATGGCTTCCGGAGCTTCTGGAGCGGAACTTGCTAATATTGTAAATGAAGCAGCACTTCGTGCAGTTCGTGACAACCGTAAATTTGTAACGCAGGAAGATCTGGAGGAGAGTATTGAGGTTGTTATCGCCGGATATCAGAAGAAAAATGCGATCCTGACAGATAAAGAAAAGCGGATTGTGGCATATCATGAAATCGGGCATGCGCTTGTGGCTGCAAAACAGACTAATTCAGCTCCGGTACAGAAGATTACCATTGTTCCCAGAACGTCGGGGGCTCTTGGCTATACGATGCAGGTCGAGGAAGGCAATCATTATCTGATGACAAAAGAAGAAATCCTGAATAAAATTGAGACTCTTACAGGAGGAAGGGCAGCGGAAGAAATTGTGTTTGGTTCAGTCACGACGGGAGCTTCCAATGATATTGAACAGGCAACCAAGCTTGCAAGGGCTATGATCACAAGATATGGAATGACGTGTGATTTTGATATGGTTGCAATGGAAGTGCAGACGAATCAGTATCTGGGAGGAGATTCTTCCCTGACCTGTTCGACAGAGACGCAGACAAAGATTGATGAGAAGGTTGTGGAAGTTGTTCGAAGTGAACATGAAAAAGCAGCTGGAATATTGATGGAGAACAGAGAAAAACTGGACGATCTGGCAAGGTATCTGTATGAGAAAGAAACGATTACAGGAGAAGAATTCATGAATATTTTAAACGCCTGATCAGGAAGAGGAGTGAATACACTCAGCGAGAATGTGCAGGAGTTCGGGAAAATATATCTACGAGGTAAAACCGGATTCCACGCACAGACTCGCTTTTTCTTTTGAGTATCTATTGGAACACAGGTATTTACTGATGCGAGGGACGAAATAAAAGATGAAATTTTTGCAAATGTAGAAAAAATTGAAAAATTGAAAAAAAGTTGTTGACGAAAGTAGAATCTTATTGTAAACTTAGGAAGCTGGTTCAAGAGAGCAGCGAATATAAATATGGCGGGATAGCTCAGTTGGCTAGAGCACGCGGTTCATACCCGCGGTGTCGCTGGTTCAAATCCAGTTCCCGCTACTTGGAAAGAGAATTCACATTGTGAGTTCTTTTTTTCTTTTTATACTTTGCCATAGAAAAATATAGACATGAGAAAATAAGAAGTGCTATAATTAAAATAATATTTTGGGCAAAACAGACGAAAGTCTGCGACGCAAAGCTATAGGACCTGTAAAATGGTAGCCAGTTGTAAAAAAAGGATGCACACTGTCTATTTGGTATGGATGGATTTTTATCCAAGCCAATTGTTATTAAAGATTTGATTGATGCGTTACAACATAATCTGGAGAGAGTTTAGCACAGCAAAAATCAAACAAAGAAGGAGACGATGAGATTATGGAACAAGAAAATTATTCAATCGTATTCAGTAGTTCAACTGGTAATACAAAGAAGCTGGCTGATGCAGTCTATGAAATATTGCCAAAAGATAAGTGTGATTATTTTGGGGAGAATGATTCAAAGATCCCTCCATCCGATTTGTTGTATATCGGATTTTGGACTGACAAAGGGAGCGCGGATACCAAGACATTAGAATTATTAGCGAAACTAAAAAACAAGAAGATTTTTCTGTTTGGAACGGCTGGGTTTGGTGGAAGTGATGTATATTTTGAAAAGATTCTCGGGCAAGTCAAACAATCCATTGATTCAAGCAATGCTGTTATTGGAGAGTATATGTGCCAGGGGAAAATGCCACAATCTGTGCGTGAACGATATGTAAAGATGAAAGAAAATCCGGAACATCCAGCTAATCTTGATATGTTGATTGCAAATTTTGACTGTGCATTGTCGCATCCTGATATGGACGATCTGGAAAAATTAAAAAAGATAATAAAAAAATAAAAAAAGTTATTGACAATACTCACTATATTGATGTATACTAACGAAGTCGGTTCGAGAGAGCCACAAGATATGGGATCATAGCTCAGCTGGGAGAGCATCTGCCTTACAAGCAGAGGGTCATAGGTTCGAGCCCTATTGGTCCCATATATACCTCAATATATGGCGGGATAGCTCAGCTGGCTAGAGCACGCGGTTCATACCCGCGGTGTCGCTGGTTCAAATCCAGTTCCCGCTACTTGTATAAGAAAAGGAATTTGCAAAAGCAGATTTCTTTTTTTTGTATAAGAAATTGCATTTCCTATTGTGCAAAAAAACTCTAGCTATAGTGGCCGTTCATTGACTCTGAATATTCTCTCATGTATAATAAAAAAAGACATTGACAATGGAGAATGAAAAAAAGTTTTGTGGAGGAATTAAAATGCGAGTTGGTTTGGGATACGATGTTCACAAATTAGTAGAAGGAAGAGATCTGATTATCGGAGGTGTCCAGATACCGTATGAGAAAGGTCTTTTGGGACATTCGGATGCGGATGTGCTTCTCCATGCGATTATGGATGCCCTTCTCGGAGCAGCAGCGCTTGGAGATATTGGGAAGCATTTTCCGGATACAGACTCAAAATATAAAGGAATTTCCAGTATAAAGCTTCTGGAGTATGTACGGGAGCTGATTGATGATGAGCTGTATGTGGTTGGAAATATTGATGCGACAATCATTGCACAGCGTCCGAAGATGGCACCTTATATTGAGCAGATGAAAAAAAATGTTGCAGATGCCCTTGCAATTGAAGTAAGTCAGGTGAATATTAAGGCAACTACAGAGGAAGGACTTGGATTTACCGGAAGCGGAGAAGGTATTTCGGCACAGGCAATTGCGTCACTTGAGACGATTGTGAATTACAGTTACGGTGTCGGTCCGGCGGATGTAAGTTCTGGTTGTGCAGGCAGTTGTGGCGGATGTACGGGCTGTAGTGGATGCCAGAATCCGTAGGTATCATAGTTGTGTGCTTTTGAGCCCAACATCTATATAATCTGGAATTATAAAGTAAAATGTACAGTGTGGCTGGAGGAAAGGACATATGAAAATTGAAAAGCTGGAAGTTTCACAGCATTTAGATACGAGAAAGCTTTATGAAGAAGTGTTTTCGGAAGACGAGAAAAGCTTTGTAGATTATTATTATCAGGAGAAGACGAAGGACAATATAATTTATGTTGTTCGGGAAAACGATGATATTCAGGCTATGCTGCATTTAAATCCATATACACTGATGGTCAATGGAATTGAAAAGGAATCTTATTACATTGTGGCAGTTGCAACGAGAAAGGAATACCGTGGCAGAAGGTATATGGCCGGACTTTTAAGAGAGGCTCTTTTGGATATGTACCAGGCCGGTGTAACATTTACTTATCTGATGCCGGCAGCGGAGGCTATTTATCTGCCACATGATTTCCGGACGATGTATGAACAGAATATTGAATATTATGCTCCGGAGGAGAAACTGGCGGAAAGTATTACTGTACAGGCGGCTGAAGACAAAGATTGTGATGAAATTTCAGCTTGGGCACAGAAAGAACTGGCGAGGAAATACCAGGTTTACGCTAAGCGTGATAAGAATTATTATGAACGGTTACTGAAAGAGCTGTCATGTGAAGATGGAAAGCTTATCATCTACAGAAAAGATGGACAGATTGTTGATGTAAGACCATATTATGAAGAATCTAAAGAGACGGAAGAAGTGGAAAAAAAGGAAGCAAAACCGAAGATTATGATTCGGATCGTAGATGTCAGAAGAATGTTGATGTCGTTGAAGTTAAAAAGTCTCATGGCAGTCAGCTTTCAGATTACAGACCCACTGATTCCGGAGAATAACCGTTACGTTACAATGACAGGAACGGAGTTTTCAGGACTGATGCTTATGGATGGAAAGCCAGAAACCAGTGAAGGTATTTTGCCGGTCAGTGCATTGGGAGAACTTGTCTTTGGTGCAAAAACGGTAGAAGAAATCAGTAAAGAAGAAGGAGTTTCCATGTCAGGACGAATGGCATCGGAGCTTGAAAAGATTATTCCACTTTCCAGGATTTATCTGAATGAAACAGTTTGATTCAAGTATGCTTTTTCATATTTCTGCAATAGACGAATACAGGAAAATGTGCTATGATAAAAAGACGATGTAGTCATCGTAAATATTGGCGGGCAAAGCATTATTTTACAAAAATATTGCCCTGCATATTTATAGATTTACTTAGGAGGAATGAGAAATGAAATTTTGTCACAAATGTGGAGCTCAGTGTGAGGACGGAGCAAAGTTCTGTAAACAGTGCGGAGCGGCTTTAGCTGATGTGAATGCGAATCAAAGCCAGCAGACATACGAAGTACCACGACAGGCTCAGTATACAAGTGCAGATACGAATAATAGTCAGAATGCATATGGAAATCAGAATAATTATGGAAACCAGAATCAATATGGCGGCCCGGCAGGCGGCATGAATCAGAGATTCCCGGGAATCCAGGAGAGAAATATTGCGATTGCAGTCATTCTTTCGATTGTAACATGCGGACTCTATGGAATTTACTGGATGATCAAGCTGAATGACGAGGTTAATCAGATCTGTGGCGATACACAGGCGACAGGAGGCGGACTTGTATTTCTGTTCACATTGATTACATGTGGAATCTATGGATGGTACTGGATGTACAAGATGGGTGAAAAATGCGATCAGATCAAGGGCGTGAATGGAAGTTCAGGAATCTTATATCTGATCCTTGGAATTTTCGGCCTCGGAATTGTAAGCTATTGTCTGATGCAGGATACAATTAATAAAGCAATTATGTAGAATCTGTGATTGACAAAATGTATTTTTTCACATATTATATATTCTAAACAGGCAAAGACCTAGAACGGAAAGAGTAACAGAATAAGAATCTGACAGAGAGAGAACGTCACCGGCTGAAAGCGTTCTTAAGAGGAATATCTGTGAAGTGCCTCCGGGAGTTGACTGGGCGAAGGATTTATCGGAATCTGGTAGTGCAGTACGTGGATACGCGTTAAGTATGAAAAGTGGAGATTGGTGTCTGCATAAGATCATAAGACAGAATCTCTAAAAGAGTGGAACCGCGGATATACTTCGTCTCTTATTATGAGAGACGAAGTTTTTTTATATATGATGCCAGGGTCAAAAGGTCTAAATCCACATGAGCTTGCTCATAAGTGGATGAAAGATCTTGGGACCCGCCCCAATATGAGCCTAGAAGTGGGATGACAATCCCACGATATGCGAATAATTGGGAGGATTGTGAGAGTGCAAAGCACGGAACAATCCGTAGGCATCATAGTTGGGGCTTTTGCCCCAACATCTATATATTTGATCATTATATGTCAAGGGAGGAACTTAAAATGGGAGTTGTATCCTATGTCAAGGAAGAAATTCAGGTGATTCGTGAGCGGGATCCTGCAATCAAATCGAATATGGAAGTATTTTTATACCCTAGTTTTAAGGCAATTCTTCATTACAGAGTCGCACATAAATTATACAAAAAGGGACATTATGTTATGGCGCGCTGGATTTCTCAAAGAGCAGTCAGAAAGACAGGAATTGAAATCCATCCGGGTGCGACCATTGGAAAAGGTCTTTTTATTGACCACGGAAGTGGCGTTATCATTGGTGAGACGGCAGAACTTGGTGATAACATTACTTTGTATCAGGGGGTAACACTTGGCGGTACAGGAAAAGAACAGGGAAAACGTCATCCGACGCTTGGAGATAATGTTATGGTCAGCGCAGGAGCAAAGGTTCTTGGATCATTTAAAATTGGCGAGAATTCAAAAATCGGAGCAGGATCCGTTGTGTTGAAAGAAGTGCCGGCTAATTGTACAGTTGTTGGTGTCCCTGGAAGAATTGTAAAGCAGGATGGTGCAAAAATCCCACGTATGGATATGAACCAGGTAGATCTTCCGGACCCGATCAGCAATGACATCAAAGAGCTTCAGGTTGATAACCTGCGTATGCATAAAAAGCTTATGGAACTGGAAAATCAGTTAAAAATGGTTGCGCATGCCCAGTGCGCAAAAGAAGAGAAGGAGCAATAAAAATGAAGATTTATAATACAATGTCCAAGAAAAAAGAAGAATTTATACCACTTGAAGAAGGAAAAGTCCGCATGTATGTATGTGGACCTACTGTATACAACTTTATTCACATTGGTAATGCAAGACCGATGATCGTATTTGACACTGTCAGAAGATATTTCGAATATAAAGGATATGATGTAAATTATGTATCGAACTTCACGGATGTAGATGATAAGATTATTGCAAAGGCAAATGAAGAAGGTGTGACTGCTGAAGAGATTTCACAGCGTTACATTGAAGAATGTAAAAAAGATATGGCTGGCATGAATGTAAAGCCTGCAACAACAAATCCGCTTGCAACACAGGAAATTGACGGTATGATCCAGTTGATCCAGACACTGATGGACAAGGGATATGCTTATGAAAAGAACGGTACTGTTTACTACAGAACTCGCCAGTTCAAAGAGTACGGTAAATTGTCCCACAAGAATCTGGATGATCTTCGTTCTGGAGAGCGCTCACTTCTTGTATCTGGTGCAGATGAGAAGGAAGATCCATTGGATTTCGTTCTCTGGAAACCGAAAAAGGAAGGAGAACCATTCTGGAAATCCCCATGGAGTGACGGACGTCCGGGGTGGCATACAGAGTGTTCTGAGATGTCCAAGAAATATCTTGGAGAGCAGATAGATATTCATGCCGGTGGAGAAGATCTTGTATTCCCACATCATGAAAATGAGATTGCCCAAAGTGAGGCTGCCAATGGAAAGACATTTGCAAATTACTGGATGCACAATGCATTTTTAAATATTGACAACCGCAAGATGAGTAAGTCTCTCGGAAACTTCAGAACTGTCCGTGAGATCAGTGAGCAGTATGATCTTCAGGTGCTTCGTTTCTTTATGCTGAGCGCACACTATAGAAGTCCATTGAACTTCAGTGCTGAGCTTATGGAAGCAGCTAAGAGCAGTCTGGAGCGAATTGTAAATGCAGTAGATAACCTGAACTTCCTTATAAAAAATGCAAAGGATGAGCCGATGACTGCAGAGGAAGCAGAACTTTTCGCTCAGACAGATTCGTTTGTAAAAGCATTTGAAGATGCGATGGATGATGATTTTAATACAGCAGATGCAGTAGCTGCAATTTTTGAGCTTGTAAGATACAGCAACACCAATGCAGATGCCGAGAAGACAAAAGAGTATCTTGGAAAGATCAAAGACTTGATCGTGAAGCTTGCAGATGTTCTTGGTCTTATTGTAGAGAAGAAAGAAGAAATTCTGGCAGAGGACATTGAAAAACTTATTGAGGAGCGTCAGGCTGCAAGAAAAGCAAAGGACTTTGCAAGAGCAGATGCGATTCGTGATGAATTATTAGAAAAAGGTATCATTTTGAAAGATACAAGAGAAGGAGTACAATGGAAAAGAGCGTAGATTGGCAGTTTGACAGTTATATGCAGGAGATTTTCCAGATGAAAGAGGTGGATATCAGAGAATATTCACCTCTTGCTCTGGCTTATATCGGAGACTGCATTTTTGACCTTGTAATTAAGTCTTTAGTAATGAATGAGGGAAATAAACAGGTTCAGAAAATGCATAAGGAGACCAGCTCTTATGTACAGGCATCTGCCCAGTCCAAAATGATGCGTACCATTCAGGAACATTTAACAGAAGAAGAGCATGGCATATACAAACGCGGAAGGAATGCCAAAAGTGTGTCTCCTGCAAAGAATCAATCCATCACAGACTACAGGCGTGCTACGGGATTTGAAGCGTTGATGGGATATCTGTATCTGAAAAAGGACTGGAAACGACTGCTGGATTTGGTGAAGATCGGGCTTTGCAGTGTTTCTGACAGGTCCGCTTTAAAGGAAGAAGAATAGCTGGCAGCAGGATTTGAGTAAGTTTTGAAGAAGGAGAATTTCATGATAGAACACAAAGACAAACATGGAAATGAAAATATGATTGAGGGACGCAATGCGGTATTAGAAGCATTTCGTTCCGGAAAACCAGTGGACAAATTATTTGTTCTGGACGGCTGCCAGGATGGCCCGGTGCGGACGATTGTACGTGAGGCAAAGAAGCATGATACTTTGGTTCAGTTTGTAGATAAAGAACGTCTGACACAGCTTTCACAGACAGGAAGACATCAGGGAGTGATTGCTTATACAGCGGCTTATGAGTATGCACAGGTAGAGGATATGCTGGCACTGGCAAAAGAGCGGGGAGAGGATCCATTTCTTATTTTGCTGGACGATATTGAAGACCCACACAACCTGGGTGCGATTATCCGTACTGCAAATCTGGCAGGTGCGCATGGAGTCATTATTCCTAAACGAAGAGCGGTAGGACTGACGGCGACTGTGGCAAAGACATCGGCAGGAGCAATCAACTATACACCGGTTGCAAAAGTGACTAATCTGACTAAGACGATGAAAGAATTAAAAGAAAAAGGGCTTTGGTTCGTGTGTGCGGATATGGGTGGTGAGTCTATGTATAAGCTGAATCTGACAGGTCCGATCGGTCTTGTGATTGGAAATGAAGGAGAAGGTGTCAGCCGCCTTGTAAAAGAAACCTGTGATTTTGTTGCAAGCATTCCGATGAAAGGGGATATTGATTCCCTGAATGCATCTGTGGCAACCGGAGTTCTTGCATATGAGATTGTAAGACAGAGGCTTGGATAATTATGGACAGATATGAGAAGATGACAGATGAACAACTGATTCAGAAGCTGCGCGATGGAGACAACAGAATCGTAGATTATATTATGGAAAAATATAAAAATCTTGTGCGAAAAGAAGCGAATGCTATGTATCTTCTTGGAGGAGAAAATGAAGATCTGATCCAGGAAGGTATGATTGGTCTTTTTAAAGCGGTGCAGAATTATGAGCCGGATCAGAATAGTTCATTTTTCAGCTTCGCAAAACTGTGTATTTCCAGACAGCTTTACTCCGCAATCGAGGCTTCCAGGAGAAAGAAACACAGTCCGTTAAATTCTTATGTTTCACTTTATGATATGACGGAGGAGAAAGAACCTCTGATCAATACGATGGAAGCACATAAAAACAGCAATCCGGAAGAACTATTAGTCAGCCAGGAATACGCAGAACTTCTGGAAAGTAAACTGGAAGAGAGCTTAAGTGATCTTGAGAACCGTGTACTTTATCTGCATCTTATGGGCACCGATTACCGCACGATAGCAAGGCTTTTAGACAAAAGTCCAAAGACGGTGGATAATGCCTTGCAAAGAATTAAAGCAAAGACGCAAAAGATTCTGGAAAAAGAGAAGTTGTGAAAAACAGGAATGCTGAAAAATAGAAATACTCGATTAGGCATTGACAACAAGTGCCGGATATTGTATATTATTAACGTTGCATAGAACATATGCGCGCTGCCTTGGCTCAGTCGGTAGAGCGTCGCCTTGGTAAGGCGGAGGTCGGCGGTTCGATTCCGCTAGGCAGCTTGTTTAAATTAACCTCGTAAACTCGCGAAGAACGTGAGTTTACGGGGTTTTTACTATCTGACTTTTTAAAATCGTATGACTGCCGGGCAAAGAAGAGTATAGCTGAAAGAAGAATTTTGGGTGTTAGAAGAGAGGCGTAGAGAGAAAATATGAGTAAGAAAAGTACAGTGATGACAGAAGGGGCAATTTGGAAAGAAATTTTATTCTTCTCCATTCCGCTCATCTTGGGAAATTTATTTCAACAATTATATAATACAGTAGATTCTATTATTGTGGGAAACTGGATTGGGAGTGAGGCATTGGCAGCAGTCGGATCCAGTGGCGCAATCATCAATCTTCTGCTTGGATTCTGTATCGGTGCATCCGCAGGTGCCGGAGTCGTTGTTTCTCAGTTTTTTGGAGCCGGGAATCGTGAAGGAGTAAGGAAAGCAGTACATACGACACTTGCAATTGCCGTGGCAGCAGGAGCGATATTGACAGTGGCAGGGGTTGTGACAACACCGATGATTTTGCGGGCAATGGACACACCGCAGGAAGTATTTGAACAATCATCACAGTATCTGCAGGTGTATTTTGGCGGAATATTTTTTTCTGTTATTTATAATATGTCAGCAGGAATTCTCAATGCAGTGGGAAATTCCAGACGGTCATTAATCTACTTGATTATTGCAGCGGTTTCCAATATATTTTTAGATATATTTTTTGTTGTGATTTTGAAAATGGGAATTATTGGAGCGGCTCTTGCAACAGATATCAGCCAGCTTTTATCCTGTATTTTTATTCTGGGATTTTTAATGAGAAGCCAGGAAAGTTATCATGTAAGACTACGTGATATTCGGTTTTATGATAATCTGCTTGGAAGGATTTTGAAGATCGGTCTGCCAACAGGATTTCAAAATATTGTTATATCCATTTCAAATGTTATTGTACAGTCCAGCGTCAATAGCTTTGGTGCAGTTGTAATGGCAGGCTATGCAGCTTATGTAAAAGTAGATGGATTCAATATTCTTCCGGTGCTGAGTTTCAGTATGGCGGCCAGTACATTTGCAGGTCAGAATGTAGGCGCAGGAAAATATGACCGCGTGAAGAAAGGAATGTGGGTATCAACAGGTATGGGCGTTGGATATACCATTATTTCCGGAATATTATTGTTAATCTTTGCGCCGCAGGTCATTGGAGTGTTTTCTGGCAAACCAGATGTAGTCCAGTATGGAATTTATGTTATGAAGTTTTTCTGTCCGTTCTACTGGCTGCTTGGTTTCTTACATGTTATGGCAGGAACAGTCCGGGGAACAGGAAAGACATTTCAGACAATGGTTGTATTCCTTGTATCCTTATGTGTATGCAGAGTTATCTGGATTTGGGCGGTACTTCGAATCGACCACAAACTGTCTTATGTTATGACGGCATATCCGGTGACATGGCTGATCGGTGCAGTACTGATCGCACTCTATGTATGGAAGGGAAAATGGATGCCAGAGGCGTATTATCGAATGAAGAAAGAAGTATAGAAAGTGAGTGATGTATCATGACAGCTTTTTTAAATGATTTTAGCAAGTTTTACGGAACTGGTGAGAAAAATGAGGCGGGACAGAATCTGGAAGAATTCCTGGAATTGTATGATCCGAGAAAATATGAAACACCAAGCAATACGACAGATGCAGTCATATTTGCATATGAAGGGGAAAGTTGTGATTCTATTGACGGATTAAAGGTTCTTCTTGTAAAGAGAAGCAATCACCCAAGTATTGGTTACTGGGCACTGCCGGGCGGTTTTGCCAATATGCGGGAGAATTTAGATGAGACTGCAAGGCGTGAGCTGGAAGAAGAGACAGGTGTAAAGGGGCTTGTTATGGAACAGCTTGCAACTTATGGGGATTATGATAGAGATCCGCGGACCCGCGTGATCACGACTGCATATATGGCGGTCGTTCCGGAAAATGCTGTGAAAGTACAGGCAGGTGATGACGCCGCGGATGCTGTGTGGTGTGAGGTGAATCTACAAGGAGTCAGCACAGAAGAAAGAGAGAATGATTTGAAATGCTATGGAGGCGCCGTGTCAGATTCGGAAAAACAGATGGAATATCACTATAAACTTCACGTGAAAAATGTAAGCAGAGGCTTGGATACAGAGGCAGAAGTTGTACAGACGATCCGTGGCGAGCTGGTGCGCGAGGAACATTTTCAGGTGGAAAAAGCAGGTGAGATTGCGGTCGACCACAGTGCAATTATTGTACAGGCACTTTTAACGCTCAAAAAACGTTTGTAATCTGTGCCGTCATAGGGTAAAATATTGAGTGATATAGGAATGGAAGAGGGGCATAAGCCACTCGATATTCGAATATCCGAAGGATTGCAGGAATATGCAGCATGGAGCAATCCGTGGATATCACTAGCGTATATTTAAAATAATTCAGATAAATCAGGAGGAGAGAAATGGCAGAAGAGACAGTTTCTAAGAATTTTATAGAGCAGGAAATCGATAAAGATCTGGCAGAGGGAGTTTATACAGAGGTCTGCACAAGATTCCCGCCAGAGCCGAATGGATACCTTCATATCGGACATGCAAAGTCCATTCTTTTAAATTCCGGACTTGCGAAAGAATACGGTGGAACATTTCATTTAAGATTTGACGATACGAACCCGATGAAAGAGGATATGGAATTTGTAGAGTCTATCAAAGAAGATGTGCAGTGGTTAGGAGCAGATTATAAAGACCATCTGTATTTTGCTTCTAACTATTTTGATACCATGTATGAATGTGCAGTAAAATTGATCAAAAAGGGAAAAGCATATGTGTGTGATCTCAGCGCTGATGAGATTCGCGAGTACAGAGGAACACTGACAGAGCCAGGGAAGGACAGCCCATATCGTGACAGAAGTGTTGAAGAAAACTTAGATCTTTTTGAACGCATGAAGAATGGTGAGTTTGAAGATGGAACAAAGGTACTTCGTGCGAAAATCGATATGGCGTCTCCGAACATTAACATGCGAGACCCGGTCATTTACCGTGTGGCACATATGACACATCACAACACAGGGGATAAATGGTGCATTTATCCGATGTACGATTTTGCTCACCCAATTGAGGATGCAGTAGAGCATATCACACATTCTATCTGTACACTGGAGTTCGAGGATCACAGACCGCTCTATGACTGGGTTGTAAAAGAGTGCGAGTTTGATCCGGCACCGCGTCAGATTGAGTTTTCAAAATTATACCTGACCAATGTTGTGACAGGTAAGAGATACATTAAGAAACTTGTTCAGGACGGCATCGTAGATGGCTGGGATGATCCAAGACTTGTTTCCATCGCAGCACTCAGAAGAAGAGGATTCACACCGGAATCTCTGAAAATGTTTATCGAGCTGTGTGGAGTATCCAAGAGCCAGAGTTCGGTAGACTATGCAATGCTTGAGTATTGTATTCGTGAGGATTTAAAATTGAAACGTCCGCGTATGATGGCAGTACTAGATCCAATTAAACTTGTGATCGACAATTATCCGGAAGGAGAGGTGGAATATCTGGAAGCAGATAATAACCTGGAGAATCCGGAACTTGGAAAGAGACAGATTCCATTCTGCAAAGAGCTTTACATTGAGCGTGACGATTTTATGATCGAGCCTCCGAAGAAATATTTCCGTCTCTTCCCAGGCAATGAAGTACGTCTTATGAATGCATATTTTGTGACCTGTACAAGTTATGAGACAGACGAAGATGGAAATGTGACAGTTGTTCACGCTACTTATGATCCAGAGACAAAATGCGGAACAGGATTTACAGGACGTAAAGTGAAAGGAACGATCCACTGGGTAGCAGCACCTTATGCAAAACAGGCAGAAATTCGTCTCTATGAGAATCTTGTAGATGAAGAGAAAGGTGTATACAATAAAGAGGACGGTTCTCTGAACCTGAATCCACATTCTCTTGAAATCCGCAAGAACTGCTATGTAGAGGATAGCTTTGCAGAGGCAAAGGGATGTGACAGCTTCCAGTTCGTAAGAAATGGATACTTCTGCGTTGACAGTAAAGATTCTACACCGGAGAATCTGGTGTTCAATAGAATCGTGTCACTGAAGAGCTCTTTCAAACTGCCTAAGAAATAAAGAGGAATAACATGAACGAACTGACCATGAATCTGAAGACAGATTCAAAAGTTCCCCTCTATGAACAGATTTACAACTATATAAAAAGTGATATCCAGAATGGCAGGATTTCTTATGGAGAGAAGCTCCCTTCCACAAGAGCTCTTGCCAGACATCTGGAAATCAGCCGCAGTACGGCAGAGCTTGCGTATGAACAGTTACTGTCAGAAGGCTATATAGAATCGGAGCCGTGCAGAGGATATTTTGTAGCAAAGATTGATGAGTTATATCAGATCCGTCCTGCAAAAACACCAACAGAAGAAAAAAAAGAACAGAAGCCACGATACCGTTATGACTTTACGCCAAACGGAGTGGATTTAAAAAGCTTTCCCTACAATGCGTGGAGAAAGCTTTCTAAAGATATACTGACAGATGATAAAACAGAGCTGTTCAGATCCGGTGAATCCAAAGGGGAACTTGGGTTCCGGCAGGCAATCTGTAATTATCTGCATCAGGCCAGAGGCGTGAATTGTACACCGGGACAGGTAATCGTCGGTGCCGGAAGTGATTACATTTTAATGCTTCTTGGTATGATACTTGGAAGAGAACATGTCGTTGCATTTGAAAATCCGACATACAAACAGGCATATCGTCTCTTCCGGGGACTTGCCTATAAGACTGTTCCGGTCGGTATGGACAAAAATGGAATGAAAGTGACAGAATTATCTGATAGTGGGGCAGATATTGCATACGTGACTCCGTCTCACCAATATCCGACAGGGATCATTATGCCGATTGGACGAAGAATGGAACTTTTGAAATGGGCGAAAGAAGAACCGGATCGTTATGTGATCGAAGACGATTACGACAGTGAGTTCCGTTATAAAGGGAAACCGATTCCGGCACTGCAGGGATATGACCGGGACGGAAAAGTTATTTATCTTGGTACATTTTCAAAATCCATTGCACCGGCAATCCGTATGAGCTATATGGTGTTGCCGGAAAAACTGCAGAAACGCTATGAACGGGAATATAGTTTTGTGAATTCAACCGTTTCAAAAGTCGATCAGATGATCGTACAGCGATTTATTGAAGAGGGCTATTATGAACGGCATTTGAATAAGACAAGAGCCATGTATAAAGGACGTCATGATACGCTGATCGAGGAATTAAAGCCTCTTTTGAAAAAATGCAAGATTTCCGGAGAACATGCAGGTGTGCATCTGCTTCTGACGTTTGAAGATGGGTATTCAGAACAGGAACTGATCGAACTTGCAAAAAAATCAGATATCCGGGTCTATGGAATGTCAGATTATCGGGTGGGTGAAGAAAAAAGTAAGAAAGCAACGATTCTTCTTGGATATGCCAATTTAAGCGAAGAACAGATTAAAGAGGCGGCAAGAACCCTGTGTAAGTGCTGGGGAACATAGAAGAGTGCAGATGGATGACTACGATAGTAGTGAAGCAGCTGCGCGTATTCAAGAATGCCTCGGCATTCTTGCTGCGAGGTGCGCGTCATGCAATTGCATGACATACTTCTACTGCGCACCTCTGCAATCCTGCCGGAGGCTATATCAGCTGGGGGATTGACTCCCACCACTGATACCAGCTTGTTTCTCACCCTATAGAGGTGGGAGTCATCTCCCAACTGATATAAAATATCAGTTTATGTATAGAAAAGGAGCTGCTTTTTGGCAACTCCTTTAGTAGTTTTTTAGTAAATCTTTTAGTAATTCCCTGTTAAATTTCTTACTGTTCGGAAGTCTCTGTACCGCTACATTCCTCGGCAGCCTCATTGGATTCTGCATCAGCTTCTTCAGCTTCTTTGGCAATCGCTTCGCCTATATGTTCTTCTTCAGCTTTGTCAGCTTCCTCAACAGCGTCAGGAGCTTCTTCATTATCAGAAGCGTCTGCGTCTTCAGCCTCTTTTTTAGGTGTAAGCGGAACGTAGCCGCGCTCGCCAACTGGCTTCAGATCATTATCTAAATCAAAATCATCATCGTCCAGTTCATCATCAAAATCATCAAGATCAAGCTCTTCTTTGCTCTTAAGATAATAAACAAGACCTGCTGCAGCTCCTCCAATTGCTGCGAGACCTAATAATTTCTTTCCCCATTTAGCCATAATAATAAAATCTCCTTTCGTACGATGAAATTTCTACTAATAGCAATATTGTAATACTTTTTTAACAAAATTGAAAGGGAGAGTCTATAAAAAATATATTAATTTCCCGTAACATATTTAATAAAAATGTGAGAAATATGTCGAGCCGGGGTTGTTGAGACAAATGGGAAAATGTGCTAAAATATAGAAGGAGTATTTGTGAGAAATGACGAAACGACAGTTGAGAGGAACGAGAAGAAGGAGAAAGACATGAGTAGTGAACAGAATTTTAAAAAGTCAAAAGTAGCAAAAGTAGCAAAAAAGGGCCTTTTTCGAATTGTTTTCAGCCGAACTGGTATCATGTTGCTCCTGATTCTGATTCAGCTTGGAATCTTTATTATGATTCCGTATTATCTGAATGCTTATACAACTTACATATATGGAGCATTCCGCGCAGTGAGTCTTCTGGTACTGATCCACATCATCAATTCCAAGGGGAATCCAGCGTTTAAAATGACGTGGACACTTTGTGTTCTTGTGTTTCCTGTAGTGGGAAGTTTATTCTATCTGTTTGTCCAGTTTCAGATAGGAACAAGATTTTTGAAAGCAAGACTTGCGGAACTCAGGATAGAGACAGACCCGTATATGCAGCAGGATCAGGAAATCGTAGAGGCAATTTGGGCGAGCAAATCAGCCAATGCACATTTGTCCTATTTTCTGTCACATCAGGTAGGATTTCCGACATACCGTAATACTGCAGTTAAGTATTTCCCGTTGGGAGAAGATAAATTTGCTTCCATGGTCCAGGAATTGAAAAAGGCAAAAAAGTTTATTTTTATGGAGTATTTTATCGTAGAAGAGGGATATATGTGGGAGACGCTCCTGGATATATTAAAGGAAAAAGCGGCAGAAGGTGTAGAAGTCCGGTTTATGTATGATGGCATGTGTGCCATTTCGATGCTCCCTTACGATTATCCGGAACTCATCAGAAGTTATGGAATCCAGTGTAAGATGTCTAACAAGATCACACCGTTCTTATCTACTTCACAGAATAATCGGGATCACAGAAAAATCTGTGTTATTGACGGCAAAGTAGCATATACGGGAGGTGTGAATCTCGGTGATGAATACATTAATCGAAAAGTCCGTTTTGGACATTGGAAAGATACCGCAGTTATGTTAAAAGGCGATGCTGTCCAAAGCTTTACTATGATGTTCCTTCAGATGTGGAATATTGAGGCCAGAAAACCAGAAGATTACCGCAAGTATCTGACGCCGAAGGTCAAGGGGCTCAGACGGGAACTTGGATATGTCATTCCGTATGCAGACAGTCCATATGACGATGAGAACGTGGGCGAGGAAGTATACTTCCATATTTTAAATCATGCAAAGAAATATGTGCATATTATGACGCCGTATCTGATATTGGACAATGAGATGATCACAACATTGACTCGTGTGGCAAAATGCGGAATCGAAGTAATTATTATAATGCCGCATATCCCGGATAAATGGTATGCTTTTGCAGTTGCAAAAACTTATTACAAGGAACTGATCGAGAGCGGAGTACAGATTTATGAATATACACCAGGATTTGTGCATGCAAAGGTATTCGTATCGGACGATGATACTGCGACGGTAGGAAGTATTAATCTGGATTATCGGAGTTTGTATCTGCATTTTGAATGTGGAGTATTTATTTATAATAATTCTGAAGTTGACAAAGTGGAACGGGACTTTCAGCAGACACTTGCAAAAAGCCATAAAGTGACGCTTATGGAAGTAAAAAAACAGACACTTGCAACCAAAATATCCGGTCAGGTATTGCGCCTGATTGCTCCACTTATGTAAAAACAGCGGATTTCTGTCAGTTTTTGTGAAAATCCATTGTACAAGTGAAGAAAAATATAGTATAATGCATAAGGTGATTTATTAAGTTAATAACACAGGAGGAATAGATATGGTTAAAGCAGTAGTAGGTGCAAACTGGGGAGACGAGGGTAAAGGTAAGATTACTGATATGCTCGCTCAGGAAGCGGATATCATCGTACGTTTTCAGGGAGGTGCCAACGCAGGGCATACCATTATTAATAATTATGGAAAATTTGCGCTTCACACATTACCATCCGGTGTGTTCTATGGACATACAACAAGTATTATCGGTAATGGTGTAGCACTTGATATTCCTGTATTGATGAAAGAGATTAATTCTATCGTGGAAAGAGATGTCCCGATGCCGAAGATCCTTGTATCTGACAGAGCACAGATGGTAATGTCTTACCACAAGAATTTTGACGCATATGAGGAAGAAAGACTTGGAGGGAAGTCATTCGGATCTACAAAGTCCGGAATTGCTCCGTTCTACTCAGATAAATATGCTAAAATTGGATTTCAGGTCAGTGAGTTATTTGACGATGACTTGTTAAAAGAGAAAGTTGTACGTGTGGCAGAGCAGAAGAATGTTCTTCTTGAGCATCTGTATCACAAACCGCTGATCAATCCAGACGATTTATATAAAGAGCTGCAGGAGTACAAAGAGATGATCGCACCGTATGTATGTGATACATCATTGTTCCTTCACAATGCAATCAAAGAAGGAAAGAATATCTTGTTAGAGGGACAGCTTGGTTCATTGAAAGACCCAGATCACGGAATCTATCCGATGGTTACATCATCTTCTACATTAGCCGGATATGGTGCAATCGGAGCTGGAATCCCACCATATGAGATTCAGAAGATTGTAACTGTATGTAAAGCATACTCCAGTGCTGTTGGAGCAGGAGCTTTCGTAAGTGAGATTTTTGGAGATGAGGCTGATGAACTGAGACGCCGCGGTGGAGATGGCGGAGAGTTCGGTGCTACAACCGGACGTCCGAGAAGAATGGGCTGGCTCGACTGTGTTGCTTCCAAGTATGGATGCAGAATGCAGGGAACAACAGATGTAGCATTTACAGTTCTTGATGTGCTTGGATACTTGGAAGAGATTCCGGTATGTGTAGGATATGAGATTAATGGAGAGATTACAAAAGACTTCCCACCGACACATTATCTTGAGAAAGCAAAACCAGTTCTTAAAAAGCTTCCAGGATGGAACTGTGATATCCGTGGTATTAAGAAGTATGAAGAGCTTCCGGAGAACTGCAGAAAATACATCGAGTTCGTTGAGCAGGAGATTGGATACCCGATTACAATGGTATCTAACGGACCAGGACGTGAGGACATCATTTATCGTGAGTCACCACTTAGTAAATAATGATTGAAAATCAGAGATTGCAGACTGAGAACCGAGAGTTATAGTCATGGATCTTATACTGTAAGACGAAATAATAAGAGATTACTTCGAATGGGAGGTAATCTCTTTTTTATATGTTAGGAAAGTTCTTTCCTAACATATAAAAAACGCTACGCTAGGGATGCGCACTGCGGCGTACAAGGTAGGTGTCGCAAGCGACCGCCGCAGGCGCAAGAATGTGCCGAGGCACATTCTTTGTTCTAATCGGAAATTGCATTTATTTTATAAATTCATAAGGTTTTCTTTAGATTCCTTCCACAGGTCGTACACATTTTCCTGTTAATATTACAGATGTCAGATGAAAAATCATCTGGCGGGGAGTTCATAAACGTTGCAGAGACAAAAATGTATGGAACAAAAGCAGTCATAAAAGCAGACATAGCACCATATAATAGTAAAGTCGGGATAAACAGACTGATTAACAGGTGTTGTAGGAGGTATTGCAATGGAGAACAATAACAGGGAAACGAAAGATTACCAGCAGCCAATATCGCCGCTGGAGTATTTGAACAAAAGAAAAAAGAAAAAAGAGAAACGAAAATATGGATTTACTTCGGACTATTCTGGTCGTCCTGGTCCTCTGAGTTTATGTCAGTGTCTCTTCTAGTAACACGGTACACAAGAATATAGGCATAAATCAATACCGGGAGAATAATCGTGCATGCAATGGAAGCCCTGAGGAAAGTCAGGGATACATCCGAGTCGATAAATGCAAATATAAGTGTGCTGGCGTAGAGTGCGAATAAAAGCATGGCACCGGCAAGAGCAAGAATACGTTTTACTTTTTTCATAAGAAAGTCCTTTCAATTTGATCAACTAGCATCATTATATAAAATCGGCAGTAAAAAAGCAAACAGGTCTTTGAAAATATGAAAAAATGTTATATAATAAGACGAATAGGATGAAAAGATACAAAGGAGTATATTAAGATGAGTCGTACATTATTAGAGCAGTGGAAAGATATTGCATATGACGAGAGCGCTGACAGAGCAACTCTGCAGAGATTCTGGGGAACATATTTCCAGATTGAGAAAGAGATTTATGAACAGCTTCTTTCTAATCCGGACGAGGAAGTAAAAGGAACAGTAAAAGAACTTGCTGAGAAGTATGGACAGGAAGTTCTGACTATGGTAGGTTTCTTAGATGGAATCGATGAGAGCTTAAAAGAACCAAATCCGATTGAGACAATGGATGAGGATACAGTTGTAAGCCTTGCATTTGATAAAGAGAAGCTTTATAAGAACATGGTTGCAGCAAAAGCTGACTGGTTATATGAACTTCCACAGTGGAAAGAGATTTATTCTGAGGAAGAGCTGAAGAAGCTTTACAAAGAGCAGAAAGAATCCACAACAATCCGCAAGGAGAAGAAGATTGGAAGAAATGATCCATGTCCGTGTGGCTCCGGTAAGAAATACAAGAAGTGTTGCGGTAAGAATCTGTAAGAACTTCTTGACAACCACATCTTCGATGCTATAATGAGACATATGAAAACACGGTGAAGAGACGAGTAAGTTGGGAACGTGATACCAGAGAGAGAAGCCGCAGGCTGAGAGCTTCTTATCCACAGAACCTTCTGAAGACTACCTCTGAGTGGCTGTAAAGCAGTCCGGTGACTCCGTTATCGTCAAGAATGAAGTGAATCTGATTTTATTTATGATCAGATTAAGCAGGGTGGAACCGCGAGAAGAGAACTCGTCCCTTACAGCATATTTGCTGTGAGGGACTTTTTGTATAATGAAAATTACATCTTCTATTATGCAAAAAGCCTCCGGCAGGATGCACCAAGACACATTCGTTGTTTTTGTATTACTTAGAAAATTCAGGCAGGTGATAAGATGAATTCAATGAAAGATTGTTATGAACTGGCAAATGGTGTGAAGATTCCGTGCATGGGGTATGGCACCTACAAGGCAGCAGAAGGAAATAATGAAAGCATTATAAAAACTGCGATTGAAGCAGGATACAGGTATTTTGATACAGCATCTTTCTATGATACAGAAGAAGCGCTTGGAAGAGCGATTCATGAGTCGGGGATTCCAAGAGAAGAATTCTTCCTGACTTCCAAGGCATGGAAGACGGAGATGGGATATGAAGAAGTAAAGAAAGCATTTGCACAAACGCTTGAAAAACTAGGAACAGATTATCTGGATATGTATCTGATCCACTGGCCGCTTCCAAATCCAGAATATAAAGATTGGAAAGAACTGGATGTTGAGACGTGGAGAGGATTGGAAGAATTATATAAAGCAGGTAAAGTAAAAGCAATCGGAGTCAGCAATTTCCTTTTGCATCATTTGGAAAACCTGATTCAGAATTGTGAGATCATGCCAATGGCAGATCAGATTGAATTCCATCCGGGATTTACACAGGAAGCGACAGTTCGTTATTGCCAGGAAAAAGGAATTTATGTGCAGGCCTGGTCACCGCTTGGAAGAAAACGAGTTCTAGAACATCCACTATTAGTAGGACTTGCAGAAAAATATAACAAATCAGCAGCGCAGATCTGTCTTCGCTATGAGATACAACGACAGGTCATACCACTTCCGAAAGCATCGACAAAGGAACGGATGGTACAGAATTATCAAGTGTTTGATTTTGAGATTGAAAAGGAGGATATGTATCGGATCGATTCTATCCAGCCGGCAGGCTGGTCAGGAGAGCATCCGGATTTTCCAAGAGTAAAATAAGGAATATTTAAGAAGCATAAGATGAGTGAACAGACAAAAACATGGAATAAATATATCCACAAAGTACAGAATTACGAAACAGATCAGATGGGAATCGTACATCATTCCAATTATATCCGCTGGTTTGAGGAAGCAAGATGCGACCTTTTAGATTATATGGGCGTCGGATTTGCAGATCTGGAGAAACAGGGGATAATCAGTCCGATTCTTTCGGTGGAAGCGGATTATCTGAGAATGGTCTATTACGGAGATACGGTCAGTATTGACGCATACATTAAGGAATATAATGGAATAAAACTAACCGTTGGATATGAAGTTAAGGACGATAGAACAGGAATGGTTCATTGTCGTGGAACAAGCAAGCATTGTTTCATAGATAAGACAGGAAGACCACTGGTACTTCGAAAGTCTTTCCCGGAACTCAATGAAGCATTTGAGGCTGGGGTAAAGATACATAAAGAAAACAAAAAAGCATTAATAAAGAAGAGAGAGGATAAATAGCATGAAGATCACATTAAAAGACGGCTCTGTAAAAGAGTATGAACACAGCATGTCAGTTATCGACATTGCAAAAGATTTAAGCGAAGGACTTGCAAGAGTTGCAACATCAGGAAGAGTCAATGGAGAACTGGTAGATCTGCGTACAGTTGTAGATTCTGACAGTGAAGTAGAAATCCTGACATTTGATAATGAGGAGGGAAAAGGAGCATTTTTCCATACAACATCTCATATCATGGCTCAGGCAATCAAGAGACTCTATCCGGAGACAAAACTTGCGATTGGACCTTCCATCGAAAATGGATTTTATTATGATTTGGATCGTGAGACGCCATTTGTGGCAGAAGATCTTGAAAAAATCGAGAAAGAGATGAAGAAGATTGTTAAAGAAGATCTTGAAATCACAAGATTTACGAAGCCAAGAGATGAGGCTATCGCTTACTTCAAAGAGAAGGATGAGCCTTACAAAGTAGAATTGATCGAGGATCTTCCGGAAGATGCAGAAATCAGTTTCTATCAGCAGGGTGAGTTCGTTGATTTATGTGCAGGCCCACATCTGATGACAACAAAGCCGGTAAAAGCAATCAAGCTTACAAGTCTTGCAGGTGCTTACTGGAGAGGAAATGAAAAGAACAAGATGCTTACAAGAATTTATGGTATTTCTTATCCTAAGAAAGCACAGCTTGATGAGTATCTTACAATGTTGGAAGAAGCTAAAAAACGTGATCACAGAAAACTCGGTAAAGAGCTTGGACTCTTTATGATGTGTGAAGAAGGACCGGGATTCCCGTTCTTCCTTCCAAAGGGAATGGTTCTTAAGAATACACTGCTTGATTACTGGAGAGAACTTCACAAAAAAGCAGGTTATGTAGAAGTATCTACCCCAATTATCTTAAGCAGACATCTTTGGGAGACATCCGGACACTGGGATCACTATAAAGAGAACATGTACACAACACAGATCGACGGAGAAGACTATGCTATTAAACCAATGAACTGTCCAGGTGGAATGCTTGTGTATAAAGCAGAGCCACGTTCATACAAAGACCTTCCACTTCGTGTCGGTGAGCTTGGTTTAGTACATCGTCATGAAAAATCCGGTCAGTTACATGGACTGATGCGTGTACGTTGCTTCACACAGGACGATGCACATATCTTTATGATGCCAGAGCAGATTCGTGACGAGATCAAAGGTGTTGTAGCATTGATCGATGAGGTATACAGCCTGTTCGGATTTAAATATCATGTAGAACTTTCTACACGTCCGGAAAACAGTATGGGAACGGACGAAGACTGGGAGCTTGCTACAGAAGGACTTCGTGGTGCGTTAAATGACCTTGGACTTGATTATGTAGTCAATGAAGGCGACGGAGCATTTTACGGACCGAAGATTGACTTCCATCTGACAGACTCTATTGGCAGAACATGGCAGTGTGGAACAATTCAGTTAGATATGCAGCTTCCACAGAGATTTGAACTTGAGTACACAGGAGCTGACGGAGAGAAACATCGTCCGATCATGATCCACCGTGTAGCATTCGGTTCTATTGAGCGATTCATTGGAATCCTGATTGAACATTTCGCAGGAGCATTCCCGACATGGTTAGCTCCGGTACAGGTAAAAGTACTTCCGATCTCTGATAAATATATGGATTACGCCAATAAAGTTCTTGATGAGTTAAATGCAGCAGGTGTTCGTGCTGAGGTCGACTCCAGAGCAGAGAAGATTGGATACAAGATTCGTGAGGCTCAGATGCAGAAGATACCATACATGCTTGTTGTAGGTGAAAAAGAGCAGGAAGCAGATCTCGTATCAGTAAGAAGCCGTTTTGCAGGAGATGAAGGACAGAAGAATCTGGAAACATTTATTGCAGATATTCAGAAAGAGATTGCTGACAGAGTAAAACGAGAAGTTGTAAAAGAAGACGAAAAATAAAATAATAAGAATATTTTTGCGGCGTGAGGGCATAATAAGCTATGTTATTAAATAAAGGAGGTAGCATTATGCCAGAATTAAAATGTACAGTACAGACATGTCTGCATAACCAGAATTATTATTGTGATCTTGATAGTATCAAAGTAGGTGGAAGCTCTGCAAAACATGCACAGGATACATGCTGTGACAGCTTTGAAGAGAGAAAAGATGGAAACAGTTACAGTAATACTATGAAAGAGGCATCTCCAAAGAGTGAGATTGACTGTAAGGCTACAGAATGTATGTACAATGAACAGTGTCACTGTCATGCCGGAAAAATCAGTGTGGAAGGCGGAAATGCCCGTCGATGTCAGGAGACAGAATGCGCAACATTTAGTTGTGGCTGTCATTAGCTAAAAATGAATATATGTGATTAGAAAAAGAGAGGCAAGTCCTCTCTTTTTTGTATGTTTTCTTTAGAATTTCTTCAAAGTTTCGCAGTTGACGGGGTATATTTCTGAGGGTATAATAATTATACATGCTTAGGAAAGAAGAGAAGAATATGGGGAATATAGAAATTAAAACTCGAGAAGAAAAAAAACAACGTGAAAAAGCCTATTACGAGGAAGCGCCACAGATTGGAGGACGCAGACCATCCAGAATACGGCAGCAGATCAACCGGGGAATGACAGTATTTGTAATTGTTGCAGCCTGTATTCTGTTTTATTTTGCGCTTTTAAGATTAGGACATATTTCGGATGTGATTTTTAAAATTATAGATGTATTAAAACCGGTATTGTACGGGTGTGTTATTGCATATCTCTTAAATCCGATTGTAAAAAGGGTAGATGCATTTTTGATTCCCAAGCTTCAGGAACGCATGAAAAAGCCGGAGAATGCTGAAAAGGT
Organism: Dorea sp. 210702-DFI.3.125; assembly: GCF_020560945.1. NCBI lineage: Bacteria > Bacillati > Bacillota > Clostridia > Lachnospirales > Lachnospiraceae > Dorea > Dorea sp. 210702-DFI.3.125. Next base: position 70,266 of record NZ_JAJCNF010000004.1, on the reverse strand, counting down.
ATCCAGAAGTGTCGGCATCTTCGTATCGTTAATCATATTAATTGTGTTGATTACGGTATTATTAAATATGCTGATACCGGAACTCTACAGCAGTATCCGTAATATGGTACTGACATTGCCAAAACAGGTCAATGATGCACTGGATAAGATTAATTCTATCCAACTGGAAGACAGTACAACAGTTGCTATTTTGAAAAATGCGCTGGAAGAAGGAACGACAATGTTGACAAATTGGCTGCGTACTGATCTGATGACGCAGGTGAACAGTCTGATGTCGAACCTGACAGTCGGAATCTTCAATGTTATCAGTGAAGTTTTTAACATGCTGATTGGTGTAATTGTATCTGTTTACATACTTTATAGTAAAGAAATATTTGCACGACAGTGTAAGAAAGCGGTTTATGCATTGTTCCGTGCAGATCGTGCCAATATGGTCCTTCATATTACAACAAAAAGTAATGAGATCTTCGGAGGATTTGTGATCGGCAAGATTCTGGATTCAGCAATTATCGGTCTGTTGTGCTTTATTGGCCTGACAATTCTGAATATGCCATATACAATGTTGGTAAGTGTGATTGTAGGAGTGACAAATGTAATTCCGTTTTTTGGGCCATATATCGGAGCGATTCCAAGTACGATATTGATCGCATTGGAAGATCCAATGAAAGGAGTTTATTTCCTAATATTTATTTTGGTTTTACAACAGTTTGACGGGAATATTCTGGGACCGAAGATTCTTGGAAACTCTACCGGACTGTCAGCATTCTGGGTCGTAACATCTATTTTACTCGGTGGCGGATTGTTTGGCTTTGTCGGTATGGTTATGGGAGTCCCGACATTTGCAGTCATCTATTATATTGTAGATATGATTCTGGATAATAAGTTAAAGAAAAAGAAACTACCTGTCCGGTCAGATTCATATGACGAATGGAGTTATGTGGATTCTTCGGGAGAGTATATCCATTCAGAAGAGATTAAGAGTAAAGCAGAGGAAAAATAAAAGAAAAGCAGAAGGGAGCATAAATTATGCCAATTCGTGTACAAAATGACCTTCCGGTAAAAGAGATACTGGAAAAAGAAAATATATTTGTGATGGATGAACATCGTGCAACACATCAGGATATCCGTCTGATAAAAATTGGACTTCTGAATCTGATGCCGCTTAAGGAGGATACAGAACTGCAGATTTTACGATCCTTGTCCAATACACCGCTTCAGATTGATGTAACATTTGTGGCTGTATCCAGTCATGAATCTAAGAATACATCGTCCAGCCATCTGAATAAATTTTACGAGAAATTTTCAGATATAAAAGATCAGAAATTTGATGGATTTATCATTACCGGAGCACCGGTAGAACAAATACCATTCGAAGAAGTGGATTACTGGAAAGAGTTAGAAGAGATTATGGAGTGGACCAAGACACATGTTATGTCTACCATCCATCTGTGCTGGGGAGCTCAGGCAGGATTGTATTATCATTATGGAATTCAGAAAGAACAGTTAGATCATAAATTATTTGGAGTGTTCAGACATCGTGTCCTAAACCGTAGAATTCCACTTGTACGTGGATTTGATGATGTGTTCTATGCGCCGCATTCCAGGCATACAGATGTGCCGATTGAGAAGCTGCGTGCGGATGACAGAATTACAATCCTGGCAGAATCTGATGAAGCAGGAGCATTTCTGTCTATGGCAAAGGATGGACGTCAGATTTTTGTGATGGGGCATCCGGAGTATGACCGCATGACACTGGATCAGGAGTATAAGAGAGATCTTTCAAAAGGACTTCCGATTGATATACCGAAGAATTATTATCCAGATGATAATCCGGACAACCGCCCGCTTCTGACATGGCGTGCACAGGCGAACAATCTTTATACAAACTGGCTGAATTACTACGTTTATCAGGTAACACCGTATGACCTGGACGGAACACCGGATCTGGAGGCATTTACGCAGTTTCAGAAGGCTTCACTGGAAGAAGAGAATTAATATAATTTTATGCATTTTCGTGTATTTTATTCCATTTGTGGAGACAATCCAAAAATGTATGGAGACAAAATAAAAGGACAAGCTCCGATTAAATTAAATGAATGGAATCATAAGAGAGGGAATGACAGAAATGCCATTCCCTTTCATAATATAAGATTTATTTTTTGTTATATAGTAGTGTTTTGATGGACAACATTCATAATAGCATCGTACTTATCAAACATTGAGAAAGCCTCCTTCATCATTAATTTGAAATGCAAAATCCGTGGTTTCATACTGAGTTTTTAATTGTGACAGATACTGGGATAAAAGTGCATCTGTCAAAGTCAGGAGAAGAGATTATTGATTCGAAATACAAGCAAGAAAAGAAGAACAGCATTATTACATTTCCTGGTGATTCGTTGGTTGTGTAATTATGATATGGATTCTGTTTCAGATATTGCCTTTACAACCTATCATAATTATAGTAAAATTATATCATAATAAATGGAGGTGATATGATGATTATTAAAGCATCAACAGCGTTGAGAAATGATTATGCTGGAATATCCAATCTTGCGAAAGAGACGAATGAGCCGATTTATATTACAAAGAATGGTGACGGTGATTTGGTTGTTATGAATATAGAAGCATTTGAGAAAAGAGAGCAGATGCTGAAATTAAGAGAGAGAGTTTTGAAAGCAGAGCAGGAGCGTATCGAAGGACAGCCAACCATGAGTGTTTCAGAAGCAAGAAGACGATTGAGAGAACGAGCAAATGAAGTATAATGTAGAGATCCTCCCAGCAGCATGGGAAGATTTAAAGAAGATTGAAGATTGGTATTTAATCAATTTTGATGTGGAGACAGCAATAAAAGTCAGTGACCATATTTTAGACGGAATCGAAAGGTTAGGGGACTTTCCGGATTCTGGATCAAGGGCATCTGATGATTGGCTGAACGAACAAGGCTATAGAATGGTGATAAGCGGTAAACATGTGTCGATTTACAGAGTAATCAAGGACACAGTATATATTTATCACATTGCGGATACGAGAACTGAATATACGAAGTTATTCAAATAAGGAAGGTCTTCCAGTGGGCATACTGGAAGGCATTCTTTATGCATAAAATATGAAAGACCTGGATGGAACACCGGATTTGGAGGCATTTACGCAGTTTCAGAAGGATTCTGCGGAAGAAGATAAAGAATATGTTAAAAACTAAAATTTGTCATAATTAAAGGAAAAATATTGCATAAGTATAGATGGTGAGATTATAATAAATGTATATGAAGAGAAGAAATGAGCTGTGAAGTTGATAAATTATAAGAAGTAAATTTGCAATCTATCAAAGATTGATGAAAAAGGCTGTCATGGTGCACCGGACTGGATTATTGAAATTGCATCCCCGAGTAGTGAGAGAATGGATTATGTTGTAAAACAATTTAAATATCGGACTGCTGGAGTGCGTAAATATTGGGTGATTGATAAGCCGTTACAGAAGGTCACGGTATTCGATTTTGAAAATGACAAGTTTAGAAACTATGACGTAGAAAATGAGAGTGTGGTAAATCCACACTCTCGTTGTATTATAAATAGAAAATCGTAAAAATAATAGATAGTAGATTGTTACCCGTAAGAACAATGAAAATGTTGTTATGATGCCTGAGGAAGTGTACAATAACTTAATGGAAAATATTCATGTTATGGGAAATAAGGAGACGATTGAGAGAACGGGCAAATGAAATATAAAGTAGAAGTTATTGTTTGATGGAATATACTTTTGTGCAGAAGAAACAAGCGTAAAGGTATAGTAACTTATAGGCTTTTTTTTGCGGTGAAATGCCAAAATATATTGAAAAACACCTTCGGTTAGACTATAATATAATTATTGATGGAGGTGTATAGATGTTTAAAATTAATCCATATAGACCTGGTGCTGGTCTGAAACCAATGTACATTGCAGGTAGGGATGAAGACATTGAAAGCGTCGAGCAAATATTTGAAGCGTTAACAATGAATGTTCCTGTACAGTCAATCATATATAGTGGACTGCGTGGGGTTGGAAAAACTGTTTTGATAAATAAGTTAGAAGAAATTGCAAATGAAAAAGAAATATTTTGTAGACATATAGAAGTAGAAGAGAGGAATGATTTTATCTCTCAATTGGCTGAGTGCGCACAGGCTTTTTTGCGAACAGTAAGTGCAAAAGAAAAGTTTAAACATCTGATAAAAAAGCCATTGGACGCAATAAAATCGTTAGTTGTTTCTTTTAATCCGAATGATACTACATTCTCTTTATCTGTTCAAGACCGAGAATTGTACGTATCAAATAACTTGACGCAAAGTTTGACAGATGTCTTTACTACGATAGGTGAGACGGCTTTAAAAACAGAAACACCGATTTGTTTTTTTATTGATGAAATACAATATATGAAGCAAGAACAGTTGGGATCATTAATTGCGGCGTTGCATAGAACAAATCAATTAGGGTACCCTGTTATGATTATAGGTGCCGGGCTCCCGAAGATATATAAAATGCTTTCTGATGAAAAATCATATTCAGAGAGATTATTTATGTACAAACAAATTGGTTCATTATCATTAGAACAGTCAAAAAAGGCAATAGAAGAACCAGCTAAAAAATTCAAGGTAGAGTATACGGAAGAAGCAATAGAAAAAATTGCGGATATTACAAAGGGATATCCATTTTTTATTCAGCAGTTATGTAAAATAGTTTATCAAAATACAGATGAGGATTTGATAGAAATATCAGATGTTGAAAATTGTATTGATGAATTTTTGAAAACTTTGGATGAAGGATTCTTTAGAGCTCGATATGAAAGATGCGCTGAGAGTGATAAAAAATTTGTTTTTGCAATGGTAAAATGCGGAGAATTACCTTGTACAATCTCAAATGTTGCACATAATCTTGGAAAAGAGGTTTACTCAATATCTACGACAAGAGCACAATTAATCAGCAAAGGAATAATTTATCCAGTAAGATATAAGGAACTTGATTTTACAGTTCCGGAATTTTCCGGGTACATTCAAAGACTTGATGAATATAAAAAATGGAATAATCAATAATAGTAAACACTCATTTAAAGAGTGCCTGGATATGCTGGCAGATGGAAGCTGTTTATTATGAACTTTATCCTGATATAATGATTATGCTGATGAAAGAACGGCATAGACAACTGAATACAAGAAAGAGACGGAAGCTTCAGTAGTTAAGAAAAAACTACTGAGGCTTTTTTCTTTTTAAAATTACTTTTTACATACATTTAACATTTGACTTAACATAGATTTTACGAAGATACGTTACACTGATTTTGATAATGAGGAGGAACATGTAATGACAAGAAAAAAATGGTCATTTTTATTTACAGTCTGTCTGATGACTGCTTTAATTGGCTGCGGACAGAAAAACTCTCAGGTAGATAAAAATAATAGTGAAGAACTTAATAAACTCGGGCAAATTCAGGTGATTTCCAGAGAAGAAGGCTCAGGGACAAGAGATACATTTGCTTCGCTTGCAGGATTTAATAAAGACGGAGCTGATGGTATAGACAAAACAGTGAATACAGCTACCATTGCTGACAGTATGGACTCAGTCATTGAAACTGTGAATAAAAATCCATCTGCGATCGGTTATGTGTCAGCGGGAACTACCGGGATTGGTGGTGTAAAGACTTTGGAAATCAATGGAGAAGCGGTTTCTGATAATAAGGGGAAATATCCGCTGACTCGTTCGTTCTATCTTGCCTACAGTGGAACACTTAATGATGTGGAACAGGATTTTATGACATATGTTCAAAGTGCAGGACAGGAAATTGTAAGTGGGCATTATGAAACAATTGCGAAGAATGCGACATTTTTATCGAACCAGTCAGAAGGAACAATACGAATCGAAGGTTCAACATCAATGGCTGCACTGATGAAGGAAATCGCAGATGCATATATGAAGATTAATACACATGCAACTATTCAAGTTACGGCAACGGATTCTACAAAGGGTCTGAACAGTGTTATGTCAGGAAATTGTGACATGGCAATGTCATCAAGAGATTTAAAAGATTATGAAAAAGAACTTTTGAACTATAATACGGTGGCAAAAGACAAAATTGCAGTGATTGTAAACCAGAAAAATCCACTATCTGATATCACATTATATATGCTGAAAAGTATATATACCGGTGGAGTTAAGAACTGGGAAGACTTACAGTAAGTAGTGTATGAAAAAGAGAAAGAGGAGAATTCGAAGATGAATGAAAAGTTACAGATTGTATTTGGCCTGCTAGGTGGTCTTGCAATATTTTTGTATGGTATGAATATGATGAGCGAATGTCTGCAGAAGGCAGCAGGAGAGAAAATGAAGACGATTCTTGCATTACTCACAAAGAATCCGATCCTTGGTGTTTTGGCAGGTGCACTTACAACAGCAGTGCTTCAGAGCAGTAGTGCAACGACAGTTATGGCAATTGGTTTTGTCAGTGCAGGACTTATGAATCTGCCACAGGCAATTTCGATTATATTAGGTGCAAATATCGGTACGACAATGACAGCTCAGATTATCGCATTTAAGCTGAGTGATTATATTTACATCATTATATTTATTGGATTTATTATTTCGTTTATTGTAAAATCAGAAAGAGCAAAGAGTATCGGACAGACTATTTTTGCATTTGGTTTATTGTTCCTTGGAATTGAGACTATGGGAAGTGTTATGAAGCCATTGGCATCCAGTCCGTTTTTCGTAGACTTAATTGCAAAAGTTGCAGATATGCCGGTGCTTGGTGTTGTAGTTGGAACGATGATGACGCTGGTTGTACAGAGTAGTAGTGCGACCATCGCAGTACTGCAGAATTTTGCATCGCAGGCAGGTCCGGATGGTGTAACCAGTATTCTGGGCCTGACCGGTGCAATCCCGATTCTTTTAGGAGACAATATCGGAACAACGATTACGGCACTTCTTGCCAGTGTCGGACAGCCAAGAGATGCCAAGAGAACTGCGGTTGCACACTGTATTTTTAACCTGTCCGGTGCACTGATTTTTATCTGGCTTATCAAACCATTCGCATATGTGATCCAGATGATCTCACCTAAGGGACCGGAGGTTCAGGTGATTTCCCGACAGATTGCAAATGCACATACAAGCTTTAATATTGTGATGACATTGATCTGGATTCCACTGATCTGGCTGATGGTGAAGATTGTGATGAAAGTCATTCCGGACGCAAAGACAAGTGAAAAGAGAGAGCCTTCACGTCCGCAGTTTCTTGATGATAAACTGATCGGACAACCGACAGTTGCACTGAGCCTTGCGAGAAAAGAGATTACAAGATGCAGTGAGATGGCAGGTGAAACACTCCAGAAATTGATCAGTCTTGTGAAAGGGGAAACCAATGAACAACTGGAAGAAGTGCTGGAACAAGGACATGATGTAGGAAAATTAACAGAGCAGATCAATGAGTATCTGACAAATATGTTTTCTTCCGGTTCCCTGACAGAGAAGCAGACTACCCAGACAGCAGGGCTTATGTATATGCTTGGAGATGTAGACCGCGTCAATGGTCTGAGTATGGAGATTGCAGAATCTGTCCGTGAGAAGAAAGAACAGAAGTACAAATACTCCAAAGAAGCCATGCGTGATCTGACGAAGAGTCTGGAGCAGATTCAGGGTATGTACCGGGAGGCAATTCAGGTACTTATGACGGGCAGTACAGAGAATGCAAAAAAAATTGTGAAGAAAAAAGAAAAGGTTCTGGATCTCACCATACATATGGGGAAATCCCATGTCGAGCGTGTAGGAAAGGGAAAATGTTCCAGTAAGTTGACGGTACCGTTTAACCATGTTCTTCAGAATATCGGAAGAATGGGAAACTGTTGTGTAAATATTGCAGATGCTGTACTTGCGCAGTCTGATTTAAATGAATTTACAGCATTTGTAAAGGAGGAAAATTAAGTAAAATGACAAATGAAACGATATTTATGAATCGGGAATTATCCTGGCTGAAATTCAATGAAAGAGTGTTGGAAGAAGCAGAAAGTGAGAAAAATCCGCTCTGTGAACGGCTGACATTTGCATCAATTTACCAGAGTAATCTAGATGAATTTTTCATGGTGCGTGTAGGATCTTTGATCGATCAGATGATTGTTTCGAAAAATGTAAAAGACAATAAAACTGGAATGACAGCAAAAGAACAGATTCAGGCAATCCTGGCACGGGTCGCAAAGCTGAATCGCAGAAAAGATACAGTCTATGAAAATCTGATGGATGAAGTTGCACAGGCAGGGATTCGCCTTGTGGATTTCCGTAAAATTGGCAAAAAAGAAGGAAAATATCTGGAACAGTATTTTGATGCAGAGATTGCCCCGCTCATTTCTCCAATTGTTGTCGGAAAAAGACAGCCGTTTCCATTTTTGAAAAATAAAGGTATCTATGCAGTTGTCGTACTGGAGAAGAAAAACGGAAAAGAAAAACTTGGAATTATTCCGTGTAATTCCGGTGTATTCCCGAGACTTGTGCAGGTGCCGGGGGAAGAAGAAACTTACATGCTGGCAGAAGAGCTGATCCTCCACTTCATTTCGAAAGTATTCAAAGGTTATTTTGTGAAGGCAAAATCTCTGATCCGCGTAACGAGAAATGCAGATATAGATGCAGATGCGTTGTATGATGAAGATCTGGATTACCGCGATTTTATGGAAGGAATCATCAAGAAAAGAAAGCGTCTGCTTCCGGTAAGAGTGGAGTTTTCCAGAGAACTGGATGGAGATATCGTGGATAAGATCTGCGAGTATCTGGATCTGGATGGCAAATATGTATTCCGTGGAAGTTCACCACTTGATCTGTCCTTTGTATTCCAGATCCAGGACAGCCTGCGCAATCATCCGGAATTGTTCTATGAGAAACGAGTGCCTCAGAAATCTACACAGATTGACAGCAAAAGATCGATTCTGGAGCAGATCAAGGAGAAAGATAAATTATTGTCTTATCCATATGAGAGTATACGTCCGTTTCTGGATATGCTTTCTGAGGCTGCAAATGACGATGAAGTTGTATCAATCAAGATGACACTGTATCGTGTCGCAAAGCAGAGCAAGGTCGTGGAAGCTTTGATTGATGCGGCGGAAAATGGAAAAGATGTATTGGTTCTTGTAGAGTTAAAAGCAAGATTTGATGAGGAAAATAATATTGAATGGTCAAGAAGACTGGAAGAGGCTGGTTGTACAGTCATATATGGTCTGGACGGCTATAAGGTTCATTCAAAATTGTGTCTGATCACAAAAAAGACGAATGGAAAAATCGAGTATTATACACAAATTGGTACTGGAAATTATAATGAGAAGACAGCAAGACTGTACACAGATCTGTCTCTTATGACGTATGATCAGGAGATTGGTGAGGAGGCAGCAGCAATCTTCCAGGCGTTATTTATGGGAGAAACGGTTCAGGTCAGCAAAAAACTTCTGGTAGCGCCAAATTGTCTTCAGAACCGATTACTTGATATGATCGAGGAAGAGATTCGTCATGCAAAGAGAGGCGAAGAAGCTTATATCGGTGTGAAAATGAATTCTCTGACTGATAAAAAGCTGATGGATAAATTGATTGAGGCATCTCAGGCAGGCGTGGAGATAGAACTTATTGTACGTGGAATCTGCTGCCTTATCCCGGGAGTGGAAGGGTATACAGAAAACATCCGGGTCATCAGTATTGTAGGACGTTTTTTGGAACATTCCAGAATTTATATATTTGGAAAAGAAGAAAGACAGAAAATTTATATAGCATCTGCAGACTGGATGACAAGAAATACGGTACATAGAGTCGAAGTGGCGGCACCGGTGGAGAATCCGGATCTGAAGCTGCGTCTGAACGAGATGTTTATCACGATGCTCAGTGACAATGTACAGGCAAGAGAACTGAACAGCAGCGGAAAATATACGAGATTACAACCGGGAGAAGAGGCACCGCTTAATTCACAGGAGTTTTTCTATGAAAGTGCATATGAGGCTTTGGAAAATCAGGAGAAAAATAAGACTATTTTGCAATAGATATGAAAATTGATGTAAAATTGCAAAAAAAGAACTTGACAAAATAAGTTTAACACGTTAAAGTATAGAACATAAATAAAACAAATATTTATAGAAACCGTTGAGAAAGAGGAGTAGATAATCTGACGAAGTTTCAGAGAGCGGCAGGTGGTGTGATTGCCGTACTAAGTGGATGATCGAATGGACTTTCGAGGGCAGCCGGAAATTCTGAATGCAGAAGATTATGGTTTGTCGGGAACCGAACCCGTTATCAATCAGGAGTGTATGTTAGTACATGAGAAAAGTGGACATTATGTCAAGTTGAGTGGTACCGCGATAATAGATAATATTACCGCCTCAAACAGTTTGTTTGAGGCGGTTTTTTTGTATAATAGGAAATTGCATTTCCTATTATACAAAAAGCCTCCGGCAGGATGCGCACTCGCGCGAATAAGAATTATGCCGCAAGCGTCTCCGTATTCACTTCGGTCGTTGCTAGACGAGCGTCACTGGCGCTCAGCAACGCGCTCGGCGCGAGAATGTGCCAAGGCATATTCTTTGTTCTATCCAGATAAATCCCTCAGAACATTTTCTCTCCTAACAAGTGGTCAGTCGGCTGGCGATATGCAGACTGCAGACAGGAAAAATTTAAACAAAGAAAAGGAGACAAAATTATGAAGAAAAAATTAGTAGCAGGATTATTAACAGGAGCAATGATGGCAGCATTACTGACAGGATGTGCAGGATCCGGAAGCGACAAGAGCAGTGATGCAAAAGAAAGTTATACGATTGGAATTGAACAGTTTGCAGAGCATGGTTCCTTAGATAATTGCCGGGAGGGATTTTTACAGGGACTGGAAGAAGAAGGAATCAAAGAAGGAGATAACCTGAAAGTTGAGATGAAGAATGCAGCGGCAGATATGGGAACAGCAGGACAGATTTCTGATAGTTTTGTATCTGATAAAGTGGATCTGATCTGTGCAATTGCAACACCAAGTGCACAAAGCGCATACAACGCAGCAATGGATGCTGGAATTCCGGTCATTTATACAGCAGTTACAGATCCGGTTGCAGCAGAGCTTGCATCAGAAGATGGGACCCCGGCAGGAGAGGTGACAGGAACATCTGATAAACTTCCGGTAGAAGAGCAGCTTAAGATGATCCGTGAGATGCTTCCGCAGGCAAAGACGATCGGAATCATGTATACAACAAGTGAGGCAAATTCTGTATCAGCAATCAAAGAATATGAAGACCTTGTAGGTAAATATGATTTTGAACTTGTGACAAAAGGAATTACAACAACTGCAGATGTTTCTCTCGCAGCGGATGATCTTTTAAGTAAAGTAGACTGCATTACAAACCTGACAGATAATACAGTTGTTGCTTCTCTTCCAACGATACTTGAAAAAGCGAATGACAAGAAAATCCCGGTGTTCGGAAGTGAGATTGAGCAGGTAAAGATCGGATGCCTTGCAGCAGAGGGAATCGATTACATTTCTCTTGGAAAACAGACTGGTAAAATGGCAGCCCAGGTATTGAAGGGTGAGAAAAAAGCATCAGAACTTAATTTTGAGACGATTACAACTCCAGGATTCTATGTAAACAATAAAGTGGCAGAGAACCTTGGAATTACAGTTCCAACAGATCTTTCAGACAATGCAGTAGAAACATTTGACGAGATCACACAGAGCAAGTAAATGGAGGCATTTTCATGAATCTTATCGTAACTATATTAGAACAAGGTCTTATCTATGGAATTTTATCACTTGGACTTTATATTACATATAAAATACTGGATTTTCCGGATTTGACAGTAGACGGAAGTTTTCCACTGGGGGCGGCTGTAACAGCAGCCCTCATTACAAGAGGAGTGAATCCATATCTGACGCTTCCGGTGGCATTTGCAGCCGGTGTGCTGGCAGGTATCTGTACAGGGCTTATCCATGTAAAATGCAAAGTACGTGATCTTCTGTCAGGTATTATTATGATGACAGCCCTGTGGACCATGAATCTGTATATTGCAGGAACGGCAAATGTACCGCTGTTTTCACAGCAGAGTATTTTTAAAAATGATTTTATAAATGGACTTCCGACAGGAATAAAACCATATATGACTCTGATCCTGATTCTGGTTCTGACGATAATCTGTAAAATCCTTCTGGATCTTTATATGCAGACAAAATCAGGCTATCTGTTAAGAGCAGTAGGAGACAATCATGTGCTTGTAACTTCTCTTGCAAAAGACCAGGGAAATGTAAAGATTCTTGGACTTGCTATTTCAAATGGACTTGTCTCTCTGGCAGGCTGTGTATTTGCTCAGGAGGAGCGAGTGTTTGAGATTTCTATGGGAACAGGAGCAATGGTTATTGGACTTGCGAGTGTCATCATTGGAACGAGTATCTTTAAAAAGATTTCATTTGTGAAGACAACAACGGCAGTTCTGGTTGGCTCGATTATTTACAAAGCATGCGTGGCAGTGGCAATCCGTAACTTTGAGCCACAGGCAATGAAGCTTATTACAGCAATATTATTCCTGGTTGTTCTTGTAATCAGCATGGGTGGAAAGAAGAAGGTGAAAGGAAATGCTTGAATTAAAAGGAATTTCAAAGTATTATAATGTAGGATCCGTCAATGAGATGTGTCTTTTTCAGGATTTTAATCTGAATATTGAAAAAGGAGAATTCCTTTCCGTAGTCGGAAGCAATGGTTCCGGAAAGACTTCCATGTTGAATATTATCTGTGGAAGTATCCCGGTTGAGTCTGGACAGATTCTGATCGGGGATACAGATATTACAAAAGAAAAAGAATATAAGAGAAATAAAAGAATCGGCCGTGTTTATCAGAACCCGTCCATGGGCACGTGTCCAAGTATGACAATTCTGGAAAATATGGCACTGGCAGACAATAAAGGGAAATTATATGGTCTTGGACGTGGGACGAATAAAGCTCGGATAGAATATTACAGAGAGCAGCTTGCCCAGCTTGGTCTCGGACTGGAAGGTAAGATGGACGTGAAAGTCGGTTCTTTATCCGGAGGTCAGAGACAGGCAATGGCACTTTTAATGTCCACTATGACACCGATTGAATTTCTGATTCTTGATGAACACACAGCAGCACTGGATCCAAAGACGGCAGAGCTGATCATGCAGCTCACTGATAAGATTGTAAAAGAAAAACAATTGACAACGATTATGGTCACACACAATCTGCGCTATGCAGTAGAATATGGGAATCGCCTCGTGATGATGCATAATGGTCACATGATACTGGACAAAAAGGGCAAAGAGAAAGAAGATATGGCAATCGATGATATTCTTACCTTATTTAATGAAATCAGTATTGAATGTGGCAATTAATACGGGAGATTTCAAAAAAATGTAAGGAAAAAAAGGAGAACATATGATGGCAAAGAGAATCGCACAGTTTCACAAAGTAAGTTTTGAACAGTTCGCAGAAGGATTTCAGGACACCTTCGGAGAAATGAAAGAAGGGGAATTAAAGGAAATCTATCAGTCGATCAAGCTTCCGAAACGTGCAACGGCCGGATCTGCCGGATATGATTTCTATACACCGATCCCGATTGTGCTCGCACCAGGGAAAACAGTAAAGATTCCGACTGGAATCCGCGTGGAGATGCAGGAAAACTGGGTGTTAAAATGCTACCCGAGAAGCGGACTTGGATTTAAGTACCGTCTGCAGCTTAATAATACGGTAGGAATTATCGATAGCGATTATTTTTACTCAGACAATGAAGGACACATTTTTGCAAAACTTACGAATGATTCCAATGAAGGAAAGACTGTGGAACTGGAAGCAGGAAGTGGGTTTATGCAGGGAATCTTTGTGGAATATGGAATTACAATGGATGATGATGTAACAACTGTGAGAAATGGCGGGTTCGGAAGTACATCCCAGAGATAATTAGAAGGATTACTGAAAAAATGTCAGGGCATCAAGTATGATACTGCAAGTTTCAGACATACTATTATCATAGATTTTGACTTATTATTACTTTTCAAGATATACCGATTAACAGATGAAACAACGAAAAGAAAATGTAAGTAGAATTTTAGAAGATGAGGGTAAATGTATGGCTGACAAGACAAAAGTTTTTTCAAAAAGAGATAAAAATGTAGACTATATGAATCAGATGCTGCCGGTAGAAGACAGTTTTGATATCGTTCAAAGGGATATACAGATTGGAGGAAAAGACGCTACATTTTACTTTATAGATGGTTTTACGAAAGATGAGTCTATGTTAAAAATCATGGACTCTTTTTTTAATATCAAAGAGGGAGATATGCCAAAGGACGCAGCGGCGTTCGCAACGACCTGCATTCCCTATGTGGAAGTGGACGTGATCGGGGATTTTGATCAGATTTTCCGGAATCTTTTGTCAGGAGTCACGTGTTTGTTCATTGACGGATATCAGGCTTGCCTTGCCATCGACTGCAGAACATATCCGGCGAGAAGTGTGGATGAACCGGACAAGGATAAATCTCTTCGTGGTTCCAGGGACGGGTTTGTGGAGACAATTGTATTTAATACCGCTCTCATGCGGCGGCGTATCCGTGACCGGCATCTTGTTATGAAAATGCTGGAGGTTGGAGAAAGTTCCAGAACGGATGTGGCACTTTGTTATATGGATGACCGGGTAGATCAGGAACTTTTAAAGAATTTAAATTACCGGATCCGGGATATCAAAGTGGATGATCTTCGCATGAATCAGCAAAGTCTGGCAGAGTGCCTGTTTAAACGGAAATGGTACAATCCATTCCCGAAATTTAAATTTACAGAGCGGCCGGATACCGCGGCTGCCTGTCTGCTGGAAGGGAAAGTCGTAATCCTGGTGGACAATTCACCGTCTGCAATGATTCTGCCAACGTCAATTCTGGATATTATTGAAGAAGCAAATGATTATTATTTTCCGACGTTGACGGGCATGTATTTGAAAATATCCCGGGCGCTTATTACATTTCTGACCATCTTTCTGACACCAGTGTTTTTGTTATTTATGCAGAATTTGAGCTGGCTGCCGAAAATTTTTGCATTTGTGGCGGTAAAAGATACCGTTAACATTCCGCTTATTTTTCAGCTTTTGATGCTGGAAGTAGCTATTGATGGTCTGAGGCTTGCAGCGCTGAACACCCCGAGCATGCTTAGTACGCCTTTGAGTGTGATTGCCGGTCTTGTTATGGGAGAGTTCTCCGTGAAGTCCGGATGGTTTAACGCAGAAGTTATGCTGTACATGGCATTTGTGGCAGTTGCGAACTATACGCAGCCTAATTTTGAGCTTGGATATGCGTTAAAATTTATGAGACTGGAATTACTGGTACTGACTGCGGTATTTAACTGGATTGGATTTCTGGCAGGAACGGTGATTGTGATCTGCAGCATCTGCTTTAACAAAACGCTGTCCGGACGGAGTTATTTGAATATCAGATTGAATTAAAACATTAGAATTGTGTGAAATATCCTCCAGCAGGCTTGCAGAGGTGCACAGTAGAAGTATGCCATGCAATTGTATGACGCGCACCTCGCAGCAAGAATGCCGAGGCATTCTTGAAGTTAATAGCAAATATAAGAAAAATTTTGCAACCTTCCTATAAACATGGTATGATATTGCATAGGTGAGTATAGCATTTATACACTGCCAAAAAGCGGTTATATAAGGAGGACTTGCGATGAGCGACTATATCATTACTGTAAACAGTACCGTAGATACAACGAGAGAATGGCTGGCCGAGAGAGGCGTGCCGTATATTCCGTTGAAATATACAATTGATGGACAGACATATTCGGATATGGAAGGTCTGTCTTCAAAAGAATTCTTTGACAAATTAAGAGAAGGAAAAATGTCTACTACTTCCCAGATCAATCCGGACGAAGCACGTGAGGCGTTGGAGCCATATCTGAAAGAAGGAAAGGATATTTTGCATCTTTCATTTTCATCTGGATTAAGTGGAACATGCAACAGTATGAAAATTGCGGCAGAGGAACTTCAAGAGGAGTATCCAGAACGTAAGATTATTGTAATTGATACACTGTGTGCATGTCTGGGAGAGGCGTTACTTCTATATTATGTATTAAAACAAAAGGAAAACGGGGCAACGATTGAGGAGGCTGCAAAGTGGGCAGAAGAGAATAAGCTTCATATTTGCCATGATGTAACAGTGGATGATCTGAATCATCTGCATAGAGGCGGACGTGTGTCCAAGACAAGTGCTGTGCTTGGAACAATGGTACAGATTAAACCAATCATTATTATGGATGATAATGGATGTCTGAAAGTAGTTGGCAAAGAGCGTGGCAGAAAGAAGTCTCTGAACAAGATCGTAGACATGGCCGCAAAGCAGGCAGAGGGATATGAAAATGAGATCATAATGATCACACATGGTGATTGCCCGGAAGATGCAGAGTATGTTGCAAAAAGAGTTCAGGAAAAAATGGGAATCCAGAACATTTATATTAACAATATCGGAACTGTTATCGGAGGACATACCGGTCCGGGTGTTGTAGCAGTATTCTGTATGGGAGATAAAAGAGAAGTAAAGCTGTAAGGTCAGCATAGGAAAGTGTTGAAATGTCAAAAAGTCAAAAATATTTCAGGAAAAGTCAAAAAAGTTGTTGACACTACAGGATTGATGTGTTAATCTATCACTTGTGTGAAACAAAAACAAAGTAGAGTATCCACTCTCACCATAGCACAATCGGGTGACTATTGGTCAGATATTGAGCTGATAACCATAATAGGATTATGATGCAGATATATAAGTGGATAGTCTCGAACTATTCACTTATTTTATTTTTATGATGGGGGTGCACGACAATTAGCGATTTAATGATTAACGGACAGATCAGAGACAAAGAGGTAAGAGTAATTGCAGAGAACGGAGAACAGTTAGGTGTAATGCCGGTTAAGGAAGCCATGAAACTGGCTCAGGAAGCTGAATTAGATCTGGTCAAGATTGCTCCAAAGGCTCAGCCACCTGTATGCAAGATTATCGACTATGGTAAATACAGATATGAGCTTGCAAGAAAAGAAAAAGAGGCTAAGAAGAAGCAGAAAACCGTTGAGGTGAAAGAAGTAAGAATTTCACCTAACATTGATACCAACGACCTGAACACGAAGGTAAACAATGCAAAGAAATTTATCGCAAAAGGAAACAAAGTAAAAGTTACATTACGTTTCCGTGGTCGTGAGATGGCACATATGCAGCAGAGCAAGCATATTCTTGACGATTTTGCCGAGATGCTGGCAGAGGTTGCAGTAGTAGAGAAGCCGGCCAAACTGGAAGGTAGAAGTATGAGCATGGTTTTAACTGAAAAACGTTAAAAATAATTACATGTAATTTCATTAAAGGAGGAACTATATCATGCCAAAAATTAAAACAAGCAGAGCAGCAGCAAAGCGCTTCAAAAAGACAGGTACAGGAAAATTAAAAAGAAATAAAGCTTACAAGAGCCATATCTTAACAAAGAAGTCTACTAAGAGAAAGAGAAACTTAAGACACGCTACAATCGCAGACGAGACAAACGTAAAGAACATGAAGAAAATCTTACCATATTTATAAGATTTTCAGCAGATAGATTGAAGGAGGAAAATAAGACATGGCAAGAATTAAAGGCGGACTTAACGCTAAAAAGAAACACAATAGAACTTTAAAATTAGCAAAAGGATACAGAGGAGCACGTTCTAAACAGTACAGAGTTGCAAAACAGTCTGTAATGAGAGCTCTTACATCCTCATATGCAGGAAGAAAACAGCGCAAACGTCAGATGCGTCAGCTCTGGATCGCTCGTATCAACGCAGCAGCCAGATTAAATGGACTTTCCTACAGCAAGATGATGCACGGACTTAAAGTTGCTGGTGTAGATATCAACAGAAAGATGCTTGCAGAGATGGCTGTTAATGATGCAGAAGGATTTGCAACACTTGCAGAGCTTGCTAAAAGCAAAATCGCTTAATTAAATTAAGAATACTTATTTGAATAAGAATAAATCAGAGAACAAGATGTATATATTTTGTTCTCTTTTTTTGTTTTTTTTATCTACAACTGCACTTGCATTATTCACAAAGATTATATAATATAGAAAACAGAGAGCAAAATGTCGAAAAAAGTATTGGAGGGTTATAGATTATGAAGATATTAGTCGTAATTGACATGCAGAATGATTTTATTGACGGTGCGCTTGGAACAAAAGAAGCTCAGGCGATTGTGCCAAAAGTGGCAGAGAAGATCAAGAACTTTGACGGAAAGGTGTTCTATACCCGTGATACACACGATGAAAAATATCTGGAGACACAGGAAGGAAAGAATCTTCTGGTTAAACATTGTATCCGAGGTACAGATGGATGGAAACTGACTCCGGAAATTGATGTACTCTGTGAAGGAGATATTTTAAATAAATCATCATTTGGAAGTATTGAACTTGGATTTAAGCTGAATGATTACAGAAGTAATCTTCGTGTCATTAAGAATGAAAGAGTGGAGAGTATTACACTGATTGGTGTCTGTACAGATATTTGTGTGATCTCTAATGCAATGATTCTTAAAGCCTTCTTCCCGGATAAACCGATTATCGTTGATGCAGCATGCTGTGCCGGATCAACACCAGAAGGCCATAAGAATGCACTGGCAGTCATGAAGACATGTCAGATTCAGATTGAAAATGAGGAATAAAATTATTCAGGATAGATCAATCTTTCATCAGTAATATCGTTCAGGACTTCGGCCAGATACTTTTTCGCAAGGTATTTGGCCATTCCTAAATTCTGATCCAGATAGTTGCCACAGTCACGGGCAGCAGCACCAGGAATATCGCCTTCGAATTCAGCGATAAATGTAAACATGCGCTGCATCAGTGGAACGATGTCGCGAGACTTATATTCGCCTGCAAGTACAAGGTAGAAACCAGTACGACAGCCCATAGGTCCGAAGTAGATGTCTTTTTCACCGAATTCCGGATCGTTTCTGAGGAATGTTGCGCCAAGGTGTTCAATGGTGTGCATCTCTGCAGTGTTCATAACAGGTTCGCGGTTCGGGGCAGTCATACGAAGGTCAAAAGTTGTAACCGGATTGCCTGCAACATAATCTACGCGAGATACGTAGACGCCAGGTAACAGTTTCAGATGATTTATGGTGAAACTTGTGATTTTTTTCATAATAAAATACTCCTTTTCATTCTGATTTATTGTATTGGAACATTAGAATATGCATCAATACAATAATACCAGTATAACATTTGGCAGACAGATATGCTAGAAAAATGCGAGATTGAAATGCAAAATTTGTTTTTGCAAAATAGAATTTTAGGGAACAGGTGACAGATTATGAAGTTATATTTAGTCAGGCATGGACAGACAGACTGGAACAAAGAAAAAAGACTACAGGGACAGGAAGACATTCCGTTAAATGATTTTGGAAGACATCTCGCAAAAGAGACAGGGATCGGTCTTCGCAATGTCAGATTCGATCTTTGTTTTTCAAGTGACTTAAAAAGAGCACTGGAGACGGCTAATCTGATTTTAGATGAAGGAAGCAATAAAGTTCCAATTATTATGGATAAAAGACTGAAAGAAATTGCCTTTGGTGAATGGGAAGGAAAAAGTGTAGCAAGAAACCAGATGGAAGTTCCGGACGAATTCCTGAAATTCTACGATGATCCGGAACATTTTGCAGGAGCACCGGGTGGAGAATCCTTTGCAGAAGTAAAAGAACGTACAGATGATTTCCTTAAATGGCTTGTAGGACAGGAAGAATACGAAGATAAAAATATTCTTTTGGTCACACACGGAGTTGCGCTGGCAACATTACTCAATAATATAAAAAAAGCACCATTATCCGAACTTTGGGCTGGCAGCATTCATAAAAACTGCGCAGTCACAGAAGTAGAGATCAAAGACGGAGAAATGCAGATACCGTCCGAAAATCAGGTATATTACGAAGATGAGGTGCCGGATTGGGCGCGGTAGAATAGTGTGAAAATATAAATAGAATTCCAAACTATAGTGTCTTGAACACGAAGGATTTTCCGGCATCAGTTGCGTCGTTTATTTTTCGTGAATATGTAAACTCGCCTAAAAACAGGCTCAGACAGTACATATTCACGAAAACTCTACTCACTGATGCTCGGAAAATCCTTCTACCGTTCAATCCATTATAGTTTGGGATTTTTAATTCTCATCACTACTCTGATGATTAGAAGAATTTTGGTATATATTTGTTTAATTCACTTAAAAAGTTAGTAGCACACAGATATTTAGAATTCAAGAATGCCATAGTCCAGGCTTATTATTTACAAATAACACTATATTTCTAAATACCTCATCAGATTCTCATAGTTCCGCTTCATGAGGTGATATCCATGTTCGTAAAATTCTCTTAGAACGTCACAGTCCTGCTCCAGTCTTGATACGGTTGGAACGAGTGGACGCAGTACGAAAATCCGTCCTTCATGTTCTAATTTTTCGATGAGCTCCAGTTCTTTGTTATATATATAATTCCGGCGGATCATAGTCTTGACAGCCTCCGGATATTTGCCATAAGCGCGGCGATATAACTTTGCCATGCCTTTTGTCATTGACTTTTTGCGATATCCCGGATTGCGAGTCAGAATCACAACAATCTTTTCATTGTTCTGATGCAATGCATGTCGGATTGGAATGGAATCTGCAAGTCCGCCGTCCAGATAAGGTACATCGTCAATATTAACCATAGGACACAGAAGAGGCATGCTGCTTGATGCCCGGCAGATGCGCAACAGTCTGTCAAAATCTTGTGTTTCAATCATATATTCTGCTTTTCCGGTAATGCAGTTCGTTGTGACCTGCTCGCAGACCACGCCTTGTTCACAGGATTTCTGAAATGTTTCGAAATCAAATGGAAAGATTTCGCGTGGGTACTTGTCAAAAACCATGTCCATATCCAGAAGACTCTTTTCACGCATGAAATCACGAAGATTATTGTGATAGTTGTATTCTTTATCTTCCACGATCATACAGTTTCGTGTACGCCCAATCTGTTTTGACACGTAATCCACGGCATTACATGCTCCTGCAGAAACACCAATAACGTGGGAGAGATAAGTATCCTGTTCCATAAGATAATCTAAAACTCCCGAAGTGAATACACCTCTGGTAGCACCGCCTTCCAGTACGATTGTTGCATTTATCATAATCAACACCTCTTGTTTTGTAATAATTCGATAATAGTTTTCGGTGAAACATGATTCAAAGGCAGGGATTCCTGACTTTGAAAACATTTTCTAAGTGATATTATATAACGAAAAATAGAATCATGAAAATGCCTTTTTACAAAAAATCAGTTAAAAATGCAGGAAGTAGATAAAAAGGCAGTAAAAAGATGCGACGGAAATAGAAAAAGTGCGTAAAGTGCCGAAAAACAGTGGTTTCCCGGCTTGCTATTTTGACGTATCTTTGGTAAGATATTCTTCGTATGAGCTAAAACGTGATTGATAGATAAAAAGGAGCAAATATAATGATCAGTACAAGTAATATTACATTACGAGTTGGGAAAAAAGCATTATTTGAAGACGTTAATATTAAATTTACAGAAGGGAACTGTTATGGTCTGATCGGTGCCAATGGTGCAGGTAAGTCTACATTTTTAAAGATTCTTTCCGGACAGCTTGAGCCGACCAACGGAGAAGTCATCATCACTCCGGGACAGAGACTTTCATTTTTACAGCAGGATCACTTCAAATATGACGAGTATCCGGTTCTTGATACAGTTATGCTTGGAAATGCGAGACTGTACGAGATTATGAAAGAAAAAGAAGCAATCTATGCAAAGGAAGATTTTACAGACGAGGACGGTATCAAGGCAAGTGAGCTGGAAGCAGAGTTCGCGACCATGAATGGCTGGGAAGCAGAGTCTGATGCAGCAACATTGTTAAATGGTCTTGGAATCGGAACAGAACTTCACTATGAGATGATGAAGAACTTAAATGGTCCTGAGAAAGTAAAGGTTCTGCTTGCACAGGCATTATTTGGTAATCCGGATATCCTGCTTCTCGACGAGCCTACGAACCACTTGGATCTGGATGCGATCGCATGGCTTGAGGAATTTTTGATCAACTTTGAAAACACAGTCATCGTTGTATCACATGACCGTTATTTCCTGAATAAAGTCTGTACACAGATTGCAGATATTGACTATGGTAAGATTAAGCTCTATGCCGGAAACTATGACTTCTGGTATGAGTCCAGCCAGCTTCTCATCCGCCAGATGAAAGAGGCGAACAAGAAGAAGGAAGAGAAGATCAAAGAGTTGCAGGAATTTATTTCAAGGTTTAGTGCAAATGCTTCAAAATCCAAGCAGGCTACTTCAAGAAAGCGTGCATTGGAGAAAATCCAGCTTGATGATATCCAGCCATCCAGCCGTAAATATCCATACATTGATTTCCGTCCGAACCGTGAAATCGGAAATGAAGTATTAACAGTAGAAGGACTGAGCAAGACCATTGACGGAGAAAAAGTATTAGACAACATTTCTTTTACATTGGGACATGATGATAAAGTCGCATTTGTCGGAAGTAACGAGCTTGCCAAGACAACACTGTTCCAGATTCTTATGGGAGAGATGGAGCCAGATGAGGGAACATACAAATGGGGCATCACAACTTCTCGGGCATATTTTCCATTAGACAGTGGAAGTGAGTTTGATAATGACTATTCAATTGTAGACTGGCTGACACAGTACTCTGAAGAGAAAGATGCGACTTATGTACGTGGATTTCTCGGACGTATGCTTTTTGCCGGAGATGACGGAGTAAAGAAAGTGAAAGTTCTGTCCGGAGGAGAGAAAGTGCGCTGCCTGTTATCCAAGATGATGATTTCCGGTGCAAATGTACTGATTTTTGATGAGCCTACGAACCACCTGGATATGGAAAGTATCACAGCACTGAACAATGGAATGACAAAATTCCCAGGTGTCATTCTCTTCTCATCAAGAGACCACCAGATTGTTCAGACAACTGCAAACCGTATCATGGAAATTGTTCCGGGCGGAAAGATGATTGACAAGATAACAACATATGACGAATATCTGGAAAGTGATGAGATGGCAAGAAAACGTCAGACATACACAGTCCAGAATGACGACGAAGACTAAAAAGTAAATTTAATATGTAGAGATGAAAAGACTGTAACTTGTAAGATTGAGTTGCAGTTTTTTTGTATAATAGTGAGAATTGCATTTTCTATTATATCAGCTGGGAGATGACTCCCACCTTTATAGGTGGTAAGAAACAAGCTGGTATCAGTGGTGGGAGTCAATCACCCCAGTTGATGGAGGCATTCTTGAAAAGAAACCTCAACAGGCACTTTTATTATATGATGGAATTTGTTATACTAAAATCGTATAATGATAGGGATAAAATATCATTACAGTTTAAATACAGGGAGTATAAGATTATGAGAAACATAAAAATTACAATTGAATATGATGGCAGCCGTTATCAAGGCTGGACAAGACTTGGAAAAGATGAATCTAACAACACAATATCTGCCAAGATTATTGATGTATTAGGGAAAATGACTGGTGAAAAGAATATTGAGCTGAATTGTGGCTGCCGTACAGAAGTCGGTGTACATGCTTACGCACAAGTGGCGAATTTTAAGACTTCTTCTAATCTGAGTACAAAAGATATTCAGCATTATCTGAATCGGTATCTGCCAATGGATATTGCAATCACGGAAGTTGAAGAAGTTCCGGATCGTTTCCATGCCCAGTTGAATGCAGTATCAAAAACTTATGTTTACCGTATGACGATTATGGATGTTCCAAGTGTTTTTGAGCGTAAGCATACTTACCATTGCTTTAAGACACCGGATAAAAAGGCAATGCAGCAGGCTGCTCTTTTATTTATCGGAGAACACGATTTCCGTAATTTCTCTACTGCAAAGAAGAGCAAGAACACGACACGTGAGGTCTATGACATTGACATTTACGGAGATAATGAGGAAATGCAGATCCTCATTCAGGCAGACGATTTTCTGCACAACATGGCAAGACTTATGATCGGAACACTTCTGGATATTGGATTCGGTCTTCGTAAGAAAGAAGATATTGAGGCAATTTTTAACGGTGAGAAGGCAGTTGGAAATCCTTGTGATCCGAAGGGACTGTATTTACAGGAAGTAGAATATTAATATGAAAGTAGAAAGCAGAAAAGTATCGGATTCCAGAGTAGAGACTGTTCATATTGTAAGACCAAACCATCTGAATGCAGCAGGACGATTGTTCGGCGGCATGCTCATGCAGTGGATTGATGAGGTGGCTGCACTTGTAGCAAAACGCCATACCCACACAAATGTGACGACTGCAAGTGTGGATAATTTAAGTTTTTTAAAAGGAGCTTATCCAGGTGACAGTGTTGTGATCATTGGCCAGCTTGTCTATGTGGGACGGACTTCCATGGACATTAAGGTGGATAGCTATGTAGAATCCATGGATGGCACAAGAACATTGATTAATCATGCTTATCTGACAGTGGTAGCACTGAATCAAAACGACCATCCGATTCCAGTGCCAAGGCTTGAACCTACAACAGAAGATGAAGCCGCAGAATGGGAAGAGGCAAAACGACGCAGAGAACTTAGAAAATCACTGTAATTTTATATCAGCTGGGAGTCAATTCCCCAGCTGATATAGCCTCCGGCAGGATTGCAGAGGTGCGCAGTAGAAGTATGTCATGCAATTGCATGACGCGCACCTCGCAGCAAGAATGCCGAGGCATTCTTGAATGATAAAAGAGCTAAGAGAGCTGGGATTATTTCCCGGCTCTCTTAGCATATCCGGAAACCATCCGGACCATGCGGTCAATTTGTGCCTGCTCTTCCTTTGATTTTCCATCTTTTAAGATTTCCAGAACAAAGGACATTTCTTCCGGAGAAAAAGTGATTCCCTTTTTATGGGCACTGCTGATTAGAGACATCATGACCGGGGTAAGTGATTTCCCGTTTTTCCCCTCTGTCTGTTTCGCAGCAAGCTTTATCAGCTCCAGTTTCACAGGATCCATATTTTTTAGTGCCGGGTGGTTTAACCATTCATTCATTGTCAAAAACTCCTTTCATAAAATCCATAGGGGAGAAACCATTTTCCCCATCGGAATCAGAATTCATAGTCTGCATCATTTCCATCATATTCATGAGATCTTCCATTTGTGACATCTGCGTCTGTTCTTCCGGGCTTAAACAGGATTTTAACTGCTCCAGGACGGAACCAGGATGGTCTGTATTTAGAAATCCATAGAAATGTTCCATCGTAGCTTTCAGTTCCGAAAATTTTATGTAGATAGCTAAGGAGCGCTGCATGGAAGCAGGTGCAAAAGGCAGCATCAGCTTTAGTGTATAAAGAGAAGAGGAAGTAACAAGCATGTCAAAAGGAGTCATTAATTTGGGCTTCTGCTCCATAAGCGCTCCTTAAATTATCGTTGTAAATATATATGTGATTTGAATGGAAATTATGAAAAACGGGCATATTTTATAGTAAGAAGATATTTTAAGGAGATTAAAAATGAGTAGAAAGTTGATCATAGATGGAAATGCCGTATACGAACTGGATGAAAATTGTATGCTGAAAAAGAGACTGGAAGATGTACAGACGGAAAAGAACCAGATGGAAGAGAGGAGAAGAACTCAGGAGAATTTGAACGAATATAAACGTATGCTCAGGATGCGGCAAGTGTAGTTGTAACATTCGGAAAAATGTAACAGAATTGTAAGAAATCTGTAATGGCAATTCCTGAAAGAGTATGGTAATCTATCGACATGCGGATGATGCTTCTTTATCATCCGCAAAATGTATCTGCAAATTTCAATCATTTCGGAGCCTAATAGTAATCAGGTAATATTCCAAAGTGGTGAATAAGTGACAATAATATGTTTATAGCAATATATCTTGAATATATTTTGAATATGAGATAATATAATTATATATCAGCAGGGAGATGACTCCCACCGCTATAGGTGGTGAGAAACAAGCTGGTATCAGTGGGGGAGTCAATCCCCCAGCTGATATAGCCTCCGGCAGGATTGCAGAGGTGCGCAGTAGAAGTATGTCATGCAATTGCATGACGCGCACCTCGCAGCAAGAATGCTGAGGCATTCTTGAATTCTTTCGGACATATTACATTTGTCAAAGAAAGGAAAACGAAGAAGATGAAAAAAGACGTAGAAAACATGATGCAGCCGGACAGAGTGGCAGAGGCAGTGACTTATCTAGCAGAGAAAAAGAAGCAGGGAGAGTATACCATCTCGGATTACTATGCCATTCCTGAAGATGTGAGGGCTGAACTGATTGATGGTGTGATTTATGATATGGCACCGCCTCTAAGCGTACATCAGTTGCTGTCGGCTAAAATACATGGATATTTAGCAAGATACATAGAGAAAAAAGGCGGATCATGTATTCCGTTTTTTGCACCAATAGGTGTGCAATTGGATAAAGATGATAAGACAATAGTAGAGCCGGATATTTTAATTGTGTGTGACAGAAATCAGATTACGAGACGTGGGATTTACGGAGCGCCGGATTTTGTGATAGAGATTTTATCTGAAAGTACAAAGAAGAAAGACTCTTATCTGAAATTAATGAAGTATCAGAATGCAGGTGTACGGGAATACTGGCTTGTTGATCCGGAAAAGAAAAAAGTGATTGTCTACGATTTTGAACAGGAAGAAATTCCGAAAATCTATGGATTTGATACGCAGGTTCCAGTTGGAATATTTGGAGGAGAATGTAAGGTGGATTTTGCTGAATTTTATGAAGAAATCAGATTTATATATGAGAAAGAAGAAAAATAGAACGAGGGAGATTCAACCGAATCTCCCTCATTTTGACTTTATAAAACAGTCTACGCAATTGCTTTGAAAGATGAGAACTAACAGCAGTCATTGCCACAGCCACATCCACCACAACCATTGCCGAGTCCACCGCAGCAGATGAGTAATAAGATGATCCACAGGCAACTGTCATTGCCGTATCCGCCACAGCCATTGCCATATCCGCCACAGCAGATAAGCAATAAGATAATCCACAGGCAGCTATTATTTGCAAATCCGCAATCATTACCGCATCCGCAGCCATTTCCTCTTCTTCCGTCATCGCATCCACAGCCACAGTTTGTTGCGCTTAAATCGCTCATGTCAATTCCTCCGCATAAAGAATATTTACACTATATCCTATGTCTGCGGAGAAAATGTGTGAATAAATTATATCTTTTAATATTGCGCATTACATTAGACTTTACAGGAAAGCTGTGAGTAATAACATAACATTTTAATAATGCTTGGGGCTTTAGTAGCGCAGCAACTTCTTCACAGAATGCTGATAGCGGTAAGCCCGGTTCTGCAGTTTTAACTTTTCAATTTTGTTCATATCATTCTTTTCATGCTCATCATAAAGCTTCAGAAGATATGCAAGATTATAATTCCGGTTCTGATACCATTTGAACAGAAGCCAGTTCATAATATCCGGATACCAGTAGCGCTCCGGAATTTTTGCTTCGCGCAGCAGAATGATATGATGCAGTGCCTTGACAGCCAGTTCGCCAAGCACGGTCGAGTTGTTTTTCTGATGAAACAGGGCATTGCTTTGCTCGATGATATCATATAAGGCACCGGCTGCTTTCCAGTAAGTTACAAATGTAGGATGATCTGGGTCTTCAACTTCTTCAGATTCTTCATAGAGATTAAATGTCTGCATTTTCGAAGGACGGTTTCCGCGGATTTCCCGGTCATATTCGGCACGCTTTACCGGATCGGAAAGAACAAGGTAAGCCTCCAGAATTTCCTGCATCTTATCAGTTGTATCAATTCCGTTCCTCATATTGACGTCCGGGTGGTAACGCTTGGCCAGTTTATTTTTAGCCAGTGTAATCTCCTGTGCGGACGCCTTTACGGAAACTTCAAGTATATCATAATAGTTTTTGGATTCCATAAATTTCCTCCCCTTATGGTGTCACTATTTACTCCCCAGTAATTAGCAAGAATATCATACGACAAATGCGTGAAGAAATCAATTTCTATTTCGTCGAATATTCTATTTTTAAAGGAAATATTTTGGAGAGACATTTATGGATCGTGTAAAAAAGATGGTGCATTATTGGTGTGATGATATAAAAAAAGCAGGGCTTACCGGAAAAGGGGTGACGGTTGCGGTTCTGGATACCGGACTTGCGCCACATCCGGATTTTAAGAGCAGGGTTGTCGGCTGGCGGGACTGTATATATAGGAAAGAAAAATGTTATGATGATAATGGACATGGAACTCATGTGGCAGGGATCTTAGGTGGAAGTGGACAGATGTCCGGTGGGATTCTGTCCGGAATTGCTCCGCTTTGTCGATTTGTTATTGTAAAAGTGTTGGATCAAAAAGGGGAGGCAAATGTAGCGAGTATTCTTGCAGGTCTTAAGTGGGTGGAAATGAATCACAGAAAATATAAGATACGGATTGTGAATCTGTCAGCAGGAGCTGGGGAAAATCTGGAGCCCGGGAAAGAAAAAATGTTGATCGAAGCTGTAGAACATCTCTGGGACTTGGGTCTAGTTGTTGTGGTGTCATCGGGAAATAACGGACCGGGAGAAGGAACCATTGCAATTCCGGGAAACAGTCGTAAAGTGATTACGGTCGGTGCTGTAAAAACAGAAAAAGCAGAGAAGGGGAGCTGTTCGGGAGCCGGTCCTACGAAAGAATGTGTAGTGAAACCGGACGTAATAGCACCGGGATACCAGATCATTTCCTGCAACAGTCAGATACACGGAAAGAAAGATGCGTATACGGTAAAAAGTGGAAGTTCCATGGCGACCCCGGTCGTGTCCGGTGCGGTTGCTTTATTGATGGAAAAATATCCGAGGATTAGCAATGTAGAGGTGAAATTAAGACTCAGGGAGACGTGCATACATTTACCCGGAGCAGGCGAACAGGGGTGGGGAATGTTGAATATCCGCGATTTTCTGAAACTTTAGAAGTCTAAAGAGGAAGGAATAGGGATTGTATGCGAGAAAATACAATAAAAATATAAGTGTAAAGAAAAAATACTTGACACCATGAGGCGTATCGTGTATGATAACACAGGTGATAAATGTGAATGAGATTCTAAAACAGGCTCTTCTGTTTGATTTCTATGGAGAATTACTGACAGATCATCAGAAAGAGATATACGGACAGTTTCTATTAGAGGATCTCTCCCTTGGGGAGATTGCCAGGGATGCCGGTATCAGCAGACAGGGAGTACATGATATTGTAAAGCGGTGTGAACAGGCACTGGCAGGATATGAAGAAAAGCTTCATCTTGTTGAGAAGTTCATGACCGTGAAGAATAAAGTAAAACAGATTGATGAATTGCTGGATGAGTATGAGAAAGAACGCAGGGAAGATATTTTAAGCGGAATTCGAATCTTGTCCGGAGAAATCATAGAGGAGTTATAGTATGGCGTTTGACAGTCTGACAGAAAAACTGCAGAATGTATTTAAGAATCTTAGAAGTAAAGGAAGACTTACGGAAGCAGATGTGCAGGAAGCGTTAAAGGAGATTAAGCGTGCGCTTCTGGCGGCAGATGTAAACTTTAAGGTTGTAAAGGATTTTATTAAGACTGTTCAGGAAAGAGCGGTCGGCCAGGATGTTATGAATGGTCTGAATCCGGGTCAGATGGTAATTAAGATTGTAAATGAAGAACTTTGTAATCTGATGGGATCTGAGACAACCGAGATCAAGCTTCAGCCGGGAAGTGCCATTACAGTGATTATGATGGCAGGTCTTCAGGGAGCAGGTAAGACGACTACAACAGCAAAGCTTGCTGGGAAGTTTAAGTTAAAAGGCAAGAAACCGCTTTTGGTTGCCTGCGATGTTTATCGTCCTGCAGCAATTAAGCAGTTACAGATCAACGGGGAAAAGCAGGGTGTGGAAGTATTTACCATGGGTGACAACCATAAACCGGCGAATATTGCAAAGGCTGCAATTGAGCATGCCCAGAAGAATGGCAATAATCTGGTGATCCTTGATACGGCAGGACGTCTTCATATCGATGAAGATATGATGGCTGAGCTGGAAGAGATTAAGAATACTGTTACTGTACATCAGACAATTCTTGTTATTGATGCTATGACCGGACAGGATGCGGTCAATGTGGCAAAAGAATTTGATGAAAAGATTGGTGTAGACGGTGTGATCGTGACCAAACTGGACGGTGACACAAGAGGTGGTGCTGCGTTATCCGTTAAGGCAGTAACCGGAAAACCGATTCTGTATGTCGGTATGGGCGAGAAGCTTTCTGATTTGGAGCAATTTTATCCGGATCGTATGGCAAACCGGATTCTCGGTATGGGAGATGTCTTATCTCTGATCGAGAAGGCGGAGGCAGAACTTGACATTGACGAGGACAAAGCAAAAGAGATGTCCAAGAAGATGAAAAAAGCCCAGTTTGATTTTGATGATTATCTTGAGAGCATCAAGCAGATGAAGAAGCTTGGAGGACTTGGAAATATCATGAACATGTTGCCGGGACTTGGCGGTATGGGAATGGGCAAGATGAAAGGTCTTGGCGATGAGCAGATGGATGAAGCAGAAAAAGGTATGGCACGTATGGAAGCTATGATCCATTCTATGACACCAGCTGAGAGAAGAGATCCGGATCTTTTAAATCCATCAAGAAAGCACAGAATCGCAAAAGGAGCAGGTGTAGACATCAGTGAAGTAAACCGTATGATCAAGCAGTTCAACGAAGCAAAGAAGATGATGAAGACATTTGCAAAACCAGGCAAAAAAGGCAAGTTCAAGTTGCCTTTCTAAAAATGGTATATGGTGCAAGGCACTTTATATAAATAAAACTATTAAAAATAAATATTTTCATTTATGGAGGAAAAGAACAATGGCAGTAAAAATCAGATTAAGAAGAATGGGACAGAAGAAAGCACCTTTTTATAGAATCGTAGTAGCAGATTCCAGAGCCCCAAGAGATGGAAAGTTCATCGAGGAGATTGGAACATATGATCCAAACCTTGAGCCAAGCGGAATTTCTGTAGACGAGGAAGCAGCTAAGAGATGGTTAAATACAGGAGCTCAGCCGACAGAGGTTGTAGGAAAGATCTTTAAAGCAGCTGGAATTGAGAAATAGATAATTCGTGCCTGGAGGTACAAAGATGAAAGAGTTAGTTGAAGTCATTGCAAAAGCTCTTGTCGATGATCCGGAAAGCGTAACGGTAAACGAACGCACGGAGAAGAAGACAACTATCCTGGAAGTACGTGTTGCAGATTCTGATATGGGGAAAGTAATCGGAAAACAGGGACGTATTGCCAAGGCTATCCGTTCAGTAGTAAAAGCAGCGGCAGCGAAGGAAGACAAGAAAGTGATTGTAGATATTCTGGATTAATCAGGATGGATATAGGGACAGACCGGGTTTTACCAGGCCTGTCTCTCTTTATGAAGAAAGAAATGTGTCCGCCAGAACAGTGAAAGTTCTTCGGACGTTACCAGATATAGATTTATACGAATTGATTCGAAAAAGCGGAGGAATGTATGGAACAGTTATTGCAGGTAGGTGTCATCACACAGCCACACGGGGTGCGCGGAGAAGTGAAAGTCTTTCCGACTACAGATGATCCGGTAAGATTTAAGAAACTGAAAAAAGTAATTCTGGATACGGGAAAAGAAAAGCTGGATCTGGAAGTGGAACATGTGAAGTTTTTTAAGCAGTTCGTTATTGTAAAATTTAAAGAATTTGACAATATTAATGATATTGAGCGTTATAAACGCTGTCCGTTGCTCGTGACGAGAGAAAATGCTGTGCCGCTGGAAGAAGATGAGTATTTTGTTGCAGACATGATCGGCATGAAAGTTATAACAGAAGATGGAACAGAATTCGGAACACTGAGTGACGTGATGGAAACAGGGGCGAATGATGTCTATGTGATTGATTCAAAGGAGCATGGAGAGGTTCTTATGCCTGCAATTAAAGAATGTGTTCTGAACGTAGATATGGAAAGTGGGATCATTACTGTTCATCTGATGAATGGTCTGATTTAAGGAGTGTAATCATGCAGTTTTATATTATGACATTATTTCCGGACATGGTGATGGACGGTCTGAATACAAGTATTATCGGACGTGCCATGGATAAAGGACTTTTGGATATAGAAGCGGTAAATATCAGAGACTATGCATTTAACAAACACAACAGCGTAGATGATTATCCTTATGGTGGGGGAGCAGGTATGCTGATGCAGGCAGAGCCTGTGTATCAGTGCTATGAGGCTGTGAAAAAGAAAATAGAAGTGAAAGCTTTGCTAAGCAATCCGGGTACCAGGAAAAGCCCGCGTGTGATTTATCTGTCTCCACAGGGGAAGACATTTAACCAGACGATGGCAGAGGAATTTGCCCAGGAAGAAGATCTGGTATTTTTGTGCGGACATTATGAAGGAATTGATGAACGGGTATTAAATGAAGTTGTCACAGACTATGTGTCGATTGGAGACTATGTCCTGACTGGCGGAGAGCTTCCGGCTATGATTATGATCGATGCGATTTCCAGACTGGTGCCGGGGGTTCTGCATAATGATGTGTCCGCAGAATTCGAGAGCTTTCAGGATAATCTTCTTGAGTACCCACAGTATTCCAGACCGGAGATCTGGCATGATAAGCAGGTGCCAGCCATACTTTTGTCCGGTCATCATGCGAATATAGAAAAATGGCGCAGAGAGCAGTCTGTGATCCGCACAGCAAAGAACCGTCCGGATCTGATTGAAAAAGCCAAACTGACAAAAGAAGAGCAGAAGTTGGCGAAAGAAATTATGCTTGAAGCTACAGGACAGTAGAATTTAGAAAACTGTCAATTTACAATCTGGAAAGATTAAAAACATTGAATGGATTGCCGGAAAAATAAATGAAAAAATAAAATTAAAAACTTCTTGCAACATAAAGAAGTTTGTGATAAAATATAGCATGTTGTGAAGAAAAACGAGATGGTCCTCTGGTACATTTTGTATTAAGAACGTCCAATTAAACAAGGAGGTCACACAGATGAACGATATTATTAAGAATATTGAGGCAGCTCAGTTAAAAGAGCAGGCTCCAGAATTCAGAGTTGGAGATACTGTAAAGGTTTACGGTAAGATTAAAGAGGGTAACCGTGAGAGAATTCAGATTTTTGAAGGAACTGTTCTTAAGAGACAGGGTGGCGGTTCAAGAGAGACATTTACAGTTAGAAAGACATCTAACGGAATCGGTGTTGAGAAGACATGGCCAGTTCACTCACCTAACGTAGAGAAGGTTGAAGTAGTAAGAAGAGGTAAAGTAAGAAGAGCTAAACTTAACTACTTAAGAGACCGCGTTGGTAAGAAAGCTAAAGTTAAAGAGCTGGTAAAATAATTAAACGAAGAGAACAGAGTAAAAAAGGACAACTACATACATGTAATTGTCCTTTTTCTGATATAGGGATAAATCTATGAAAAAAAGTTCGATAAGGGGTAATTTTACGGGCAGAGAGAATGCCAGAAAAAGGGCGGCAAAGAAACGCCGGAAACAGCGGGAAGCTAAGAGAAGAAAACTTTTAAGACAGCAGAAGAGAATGCAGCAGCCGACAAAGAAAAAAGTTGTAAAGCTGTTAAGAAACATAGACTGGTCTTTAATCCCAGTTATTGGAAAGTGGATTTTTCAGATTGCATTGACAATACTGATCGCATTTGTGTGTGTATGGTATTTCGGACAGCGTGTGAGTGTTGTCGGAGATTCCATGAAGCCGGTTCTTGAAAACGGGGATATTGTGCTCGCCAACCGGATTGTGTATAATGCAAGCAAGCCGAAGCGTGGCGATGTCATTATATTTAAACCAAAGGGAAATGAAAATTCCCATTATTATATTAAGCGGATCATTGCTCTTCCAGGAGAGAGCGTGGAGATTGTCGAAAATTCAGTCTACATCAATGGTGAAAAGCTGCAAGAAGATTATGAGACTTCCAAGATTGATGATGTCGGCATTGTAAATGAAAAGATAAAATTAGGCAGTGATGAATATTTTGTTCTTGGTGACGACAGGCAGAACAGTGAAGACAGCCGTAATGCCAATGTAGGAAATGTGAAATACAGCTACATTTACGGAAAAGCCTGGTTTGTCATCTCGCCAAAAACACACTTTGGATTTGTAAAGGAGTAGAAATATGCATTTTCAGTGGTATCCGGGTCATATGACAAAAGCAAAGCGTATGATGCAGGAAAATATTAAATTGATTGATTTGATCATTGAGCTTGTAGATGCCAGGGTTCCGTTATCCAGCAGGAATCCGGATATTGATGAGCTTGGTAAGAATAAAGCGAGACTGATCATTTTGAATAAATCAGATCTGGCAGAGGAAAGATGGAATGAGGCATGGACCGAATATTTTAAGAAAAAAGGATTCCATGTTGTGAAAGTAAATTCAAGAAAAGGCGGCGGAGTAAAATCCGTACAAAGCGTGATCCAGGAGGCATGTAAGGCGAAGATCGAGCGCGACAGAAAGCGTGGGATTCTGAACCGTCCGGTTCGTGCCATGGTCGTTGGAATTCCGAATGTAGGAAAGTCTACATTTATTAATTCACTTGCCGGAAAAGCAGCCGCTAAAACCGGTAACAAGCCAGGTGTAACGAAAGGAAAACAATGGATCCGCCTGAACAAACAGGTAGAGCTTCTGGATACACCGGGAATTCTTTGGCCAAAATTCGAAGATCAGACAGTAGGATTGCGGCTTGCGCTGATCGGTTCGATTAAGGATGAGGTGTTACAGACAGAAGAGCTGGCAGCAGAGTTGATCCGTTTTCTGGCAGCAAATTATCCGGGTGTACTGGAGAATAAGTATACCATTACAGCTGCCCCAGACCCATATGTAATGCTTGGGCGTATTGCAGAAAGCAGACATTGCCTTGTTCGTGGAAATGAACTGGATACGGAGAAGGCAGCCATGCTTTTGATGGATGATTTCCGGGAAGGAAAGCTTGGACGACTTACGCTTGAGTATCCACAGACAGAAGAAGCGTAAAGGTAAATAGAAATCAGAAAGGGGAACTTACTTTCTATGTCAAGAAGACGAAGAAGGAGAGAGCCGGGAATTATAAGAGAGATATTAGGGTGGATTTTTTATATTATAGTCATTCTTGTCTTAACATATGTCATCATTACTTATGTGGGACAAAGAACAAGTGTCAGCGGGTCATCCATGGAGACGACTCTAAGCGATGGAGATCAGCTTCTGGTGGACAAGCTGTCTTACCGGTTCCAAGATCCGAAACGTTTTGATATTATTGTATTTCCATATCAGTATGAGGAAAATACTTACTATATAAAACGTATTATCGGGCTGCCGGGAGAGACGGTACAGGTAGTAGACGGTTATGTCTATATCAATGGCAGCCGCTTGGAATCAGACATTTATGGAAATGAACTGATGGACGATCCGATGGCGGCATCGCAGCCAATTACCCTTGGAGAAGATGAATATTTTGTACTTGGCGATAACCGGAATCACAGTCAGGATAGCCGTGACACGAGTGTAGGAGAAGTGAAGAAAGATACGATCATGGGAAAAGCGTGGGTGCGTATCTATCCATTTGACAAGATGGGAGTGATCAGGCATGAATAAGCGGGAAGAAGAAAAGCTGAAAAAACAGCAGGAACGTCTGGAAAAAGAGATTGCAAGAACAAAAGCAATGAGCACATTTGAAGAAGAATACAAGGATTATCCGTACATTTGCGGGATTGACGAGGTCGGACGAGGACCGTTGGCAGGTCCGGTCGTGGCAGGAGCTGTGATTCTGCCCAAAGATGATATGATCTTGTATCTGAATGATTCAAAAAAGCTGTCCGAAAAAAAGCGTGAAATGCTGTATGACGAGATCATGAACCGCGCGGTAGCAACGGGGATTGGTATGGCAAGTCCTGCGAGAATTGATGAAATTAATATTTTGCAGGCCACTTATGAAGCAATGCGTATGGCAATTGATAATCTGAAAGTGCGTCCGGACATTTTGTTAAATGATGCGGTGACGATTCCACAGGTAGACATTTTGCAGGTGCCGATCATCAAAGGTGACGCGAAAAGCATTTCTATCGCGGCAGCGAGTATTATTGCAAAAGTGACGAGAGACCGGCTGATGGTGGAATATGACAAGGTACTGCCGGGGTATGATTTCGCAAGTAATAAAGGATATGGAACGAAAGCACATATTGCAGGGTTAAAAGAACTGGGACCGACACCGATCCACAGAAGATCTTTCATACATAATTATGTATAAGAAGAATAATCGCAGGACAGGCACCGGCTATGAAAGGAAAGCAGGTGCTTATCTTGAATCTTTGGGATACAAGATTGTGACATATAATTATCGCTGCAGGCTGGGAGAGATCGATCTGATTGCAAGAGACGGAGAATACCTTGTCTTTGTAGAAGTGAAATATAGAACTACGGGTGTAAGCGGCTATCCGGCAGAGGCAGTCGATGCCCGTAAACAACAGACTATCGCAAAATGTGCCATGCATTTTCTGATGAAGCAGGGGAACGATGACGTACCATGCAGATTCGACGTGGTTGCCATAGCCGGAGCTGAGGGTCAGGAAGAAATCACGCTATATAAAGATGCATTTACACTGATGTAGTTAATGTAGCTTTTGGATTTGAAAATATGTAAATGCAGCAACGAAGTATGGACAGATGAAGTTAGGAGAAATATATGAGTCTTGGATTAAAATATAAGAATAATGAGCAGATATTTGCAGAGCGGCAGCGCGGCGGTGTGCCGTATCTGTCCTATCCGCTTTTTGAAAATACAGGAATCGTCAATCATGGATTTTCTACCAGACTTGGTGGAGTCAGTACCGGGTGCTTCAGTTCTATGAACATCAGCCTGACAAGAGGAGATGATCCGGAGGCGGTGAAAAAGAATCGTGAACTGATTGCGCAGGCAATCGGCGTAGAAGTGGCAGATTTTACTTATACGCAGCAGACACATACGACGAATGTAAAGCGCGTATACGCCAGGGAGAGGGGACAGTCCTTTCCTGAGACAGACGGAATGATTACGGACGTGCCGGGAATCTGTCTTGTAACTTCTTATGCAGATTGTGTACCACTTTATTTTGTGGATCCGGTGAAGAAAGTCATTGGACTGAGCCATTCTGGATGGAGAGGAACAGTTGGAAAGATTGGAAAAGTAACTGTGGAAAAGATGGAGGAAGAGTTTGGTTGTGATCCGGCAGATATTTTAGGAGCGGTAGGACCGTCTATCTGTCAGGATTGTTATGAAGTCAGTGAAGATGTTATTAAAAAATTCCGTGAGAATTATGACGAAAATCTCTGGCCTGAAATTTTTTATCAGAAAGAAAATGGGAAATATCAGTTGAATTTATGGAAGGCAAATGAGTCTGTTTTTTTAGAATCAGGAATTCTTCCGGAGCATATTGCAGTGACCAATGTATGTACACACTGCAACCCGGATATTTTGTTCTCACACAGAACAACAGGAAATGAACGCGGAACATTGAGTGCATTTCTTGCCCTGAAGAAATAGAGAGACTGGATATGAAAATGTAAACTAGAAAGTAAAGCAGGAGACAATAATATGAATAGCATGTTGTTAAAATTGGCAACAACACAGGGAACATCCTTAAAAGTGGATTCAGGGGATGTGTCACAAGGGGTGGCAGATGCGACAAAAGGAGTGACAGATGCAACGCAGGATGCAGTGAATGAGGTGAATCAGGCAACGCAGTATCTGCAGGATCATCTTTCAGACCTGATCGGATTTGGAGTGAAAGTGCTGATCGCAATTGCAGTATTTATGATCGGGCGTGTTCTGATCCAATTTATACGGAAAATTGTGAGAAAATCGCTGGCAAGGTCCAGTGCAGACAAAGGAGTAGAGCAGTTCGTAGACTCTGTTTTGAAATTTTCTTTATATTTTCTGTTGATTTTTATGATTGCAGCAAAATTAGGAGTTGATACAACTTCAGTGGCAGCGATTATTGCTTCTGGCGGTGTAGCAATCGGTCTTGCTCTGCAGGGAAGCCTTTCTAATTTTGCAGGCGGAGTATTGATTCTGCTTCTGAAACCATTTGAAGTGGGAGATTATATTATTGAGGATACAAACCACAACGAAGGGACGGTAAAGGAAATTCAGATTTTTTATACAAAGTTATCGACCGTTGATAATAAAACGATTGTGATTCCAAATGGAATGCTGACCAACAACAGTCTGACGAATGCAACGGCTAAGGCGGAGAGAAAGCTGGATCTGAAAGTAGATATTGCTTATGAAGCGGACTTGCGAAAAGCAAAGGCGGTCATTGAGGAGATTATCAGACAGGACGATGCGACCATCAAGAATGAAGAAATTCTGGTATTTGTCCATGAACTTGCAGAAAGTTCGGTAGTCATTGGTGCCCGTGCATGGGTGAAGAATGAAGATTACTGGAATGCAAGATGGAGGATTCTGGAAGAAATCAAACTGAAACTGGATGAGAATGAGATTGAGATGGCATATCCGCATCTGACTGTCCAGATGGGAAAAGAGAACTGATAAGAAGCAAGAAGTAAAAAATGCTTCAGAAACTAAAAAAGTTCTTGCAAATCTGAGAAGATTCGATATAATAGTAGTTGTGGTTGTCGTACGTCAATCACAACATTTGCTGGAATAGCTCAGTTGGTAGAGCACTTCACTCGTAATGAAGGGGTCGTCGGTTCAAGTCCGATTTCCAGCTTCTTTTTTATATAGATGTGCATATAAGGGTTCTTCGAGAAAGAAGGATCCTTTTCTTTTTACAAAATGTCAAATGATACATAATAATTATACGGATAATAAAAATGGAGGAATTTTTATGTCGGGTGAAATAGCTTTTGCCAATACCGCTTTGGAAAGTTTCGCAGCATTAGTTACATTCGTATTGCTGTTTGCATGTATTGCAAAGATTAAAATGCAACGTGGAATCAAACATGTTACATCGAAGGAAGCAAAGAGGAATACATTAGATTATATTCTGATCATCTGGCTTGTGATTCACATGATCGTACTTACGGCAGATGTACTGAGCTGGACCGCTATGGATTTCGGAAAGAATGAAGTGTGGCTTCTATTTATGTTGAATCTGACTTTTACCTGTCTCTCTCTGGAATGTATGGTCTATACCTATTATGTAAAAGAGACAATCTATCAACACGAGAAGATTGGAAATACTTACGTGTATCTCGTCATGCTGTCAACAGTGATTGCAATCATATTATGGATCACCAGTGATATCAGTGGGAAGTTTTATTATCTGGACACACAGGGGAATTATACAAAAGGTTCGATTTATTGGCTGTGTCAGTTTTATTGTATTATTGTGATGTGTGGAAACATTGTGATTTTGTTAAAACACAGGAAAGCGCTTGTCAGACATGATGTGTTAAGCCTTCTTATGTACGGATTGATACCGATTGCATCGATTCCGGCACAAATGCTTTGGAAATCAACCACATTTAATCTGGCGACAACGCTGGTGCTGATCTATATTTGCATTAGTGTCCATATGGCACAGTATGATCGGATCGTGGAACAGGAAAAGATTCTGATACAGCAGGAACATGAATTGTCCATGAATCAGATGCAGATGATGATTGCCCAGATTCAGCCACATTTCCTATATAATTCGCTGACAGCACTGGCGCAGCTTTGCAGCAAAGATCCAAAAGAAGCGAAGAAGGCAATCATCAATTTTGCGGATTACTGGCGCAATCATATAAACGCAATTGACAAAAAAGAATCAATTCCATTTGAAGAAGAACTAAAATATGTTAAAATATATTTATATCTGGAACAGCTTCGATTTGGAGATGATCTGCATGTAGAATATGATCTGCAGAAAACTGATTTTAAAGTACCAATGTTATCTGTGCAGCCTTTTGTTGAGAATGCAATAAACTGGGGAGTTGGACAGAAAGAAGATGGGGGAACTGTTCGAATTACGACAAGAGAGAATGAAGAACAGATTGAACTTTGCGTCATAGATGACGGAGTCGGGTTTGATATATCAAAGATGGAAGAGCAAAGTGATGGAAGACAGCACATAGGAGTCCGTAACGCAAGAATCCGGTTTCAAAAGATGTGCAATGGAACTGTAGATATTTACAGTGAGAAGGGAAAAGGAACTAAAATACGAATTAATTTACCGAAAGGGGGACAATCATGAACATTATAATAGCGGATGATGAACCATTGGCATTGGAGATGACGTGCGAAGCTGTCCGGGAGGTATGCCCGAAAGCAAATATTTACCCGTTTAGCAAACCGTCCAGATTACTGGAGTTTGCAAAGGAGACGAGATGTAAAATCGCATTTTTAGATATCTGTATGCGTGGTGTGAGCGGCATCGATGTGGCAAAACAGTTAAAAGAAATTATTCCGGACATTAATATTATCTTTGTTACAGGATATGATGAGTACACAAAAGACGCAATGGCAATACATGCCAGCGGTTATATTGAAAAACCAGTAACGGCTGGGAAAGTCAGAAAAGAGACGGAAGATCTTCGCTATCCATTGCCGGCTGAAAATGAACCAAGATTGAAAATTCAGTGCTTTGGCAATTTTGAAGTATATGACAGAACTGGAAAGCCGGCACATTTCAGCAGATCGAAGGCGAAAGAGGTAATGGCATATTTGGTGGATCGCAACGGTTCTTCCTGCTCAGTGAAGGAACTGGCAGCAGTTTTATTTGAAAATGAACCCTATGATAAAAAACAACAGTGGTATATTCAGAAGATTTTGTCATCACTGCAACAGACGTTGAAGGAGCTGGAAGCAGAAGATGTAATAGAGAAAAGCTACAATAATATTGCCATTGTTCCGGAGATGATCGACTGTGACTATTACAAATTCAATAAAAAAGATGCAGAGTTTATGAATGCATATAAAGGGGAGTATATGTCACAGTACGAATGGGCTGCGTACAATAAAAAGTATCTGAATGACATTCATAAGAGATGGAAAAAGGAAAATAAATAAAACGGCTTTTAGAGAAAAAGCTTCCAGATGAAATGTATTTGTATCTGGAAGCTTTTTCTATGTATTCCTTTTTTTATGTATTCTATCTCCTGAGAAGATTCCTGCTATAAGTGGCAGGTGAATTATAAAATATCGATGTATTCGCCGGCAAGTGCTTTGTTCATGCTTCGTACGGCACAGAATTTACCACACATACTGCATGTATCACTGTGGTCATCCTCCGGACGACGGCTGTCGCGGATCGCTCTTGCAGTATCTGGGTCAAGAGCACAGGCGTACTGTGCTTCCCAGTCCAGTTTCTGGCGTGCATCAGCCATTTTATCATCAATATCTCTTGCACCAGGGATACCTTTGGCAATGTCAGCGGCGTGGGCGGCAATCTTAGAAGCGATGATGCCTTGTTTTACATCGTCTACATTTGGCAGTGCCAGATGCTCGGCAGGTGTTACGTAGCAAAGGAAAGCAGCACCGTTCATGGCAGCAACTGCGCCTCCAATGGCAGCAGTAATATGGTCATATCCAGGAGCAATATCTGTGACGAGTGGTCCAAGTGTGTAGAATGGAGCGCCCATACAGATGCTTTGCTGAACTTTCATATTGGCTGCGACCTGGTCAAGTGGTACATGTCCAGGACCTTCGACCATGACCTGTACATTATGTGCCCATGCACGTTTTGTCAGTTCGCCGAGGCGTACAAGCTCTTCAATCTGGCATACATCTGTGGCATCGGCCAGACATCCCGGGCGGCATGCATCACCAAGGGAGATGGTAACATCGTATTCTTCACAGATATCCAGAATTTCGTCGAAATGTTCATAGAACGGATTTTCTTCTCCGGTCATGCACATCCATGCAAATACAAGACTTCCTCCGCGGCTTACGATATTCATTTTACGTTTGTGTTTTTTGATCTGTTCAATAGTTTTGCGGGTGATTCCACAGTGCAGTGTTACAAAGTCCACACCGTCCTCAGCGTGAAGACGTACTACATCGACGAAATCCTGTGCAGTCAGAGTAGCAAGATCTCTTTGATAGTGGATGACGCTGTCATAGACCGGAACAGTTCCGATCATTGCCGGACATTCGTGTGTCAGCTTCTGCCGGAAAGGCTGAGTGTTGCCGTGGCTGGATAAATCCATAATGGCCTCTGCTCCGAGATTTACAGCACTCATCACTTTCTGCATTTCGATATCGTAATCTTTACAGTCTCTTGAGACTCCGAGATTTACATTGATCTTCGTGCGAAGCATACTGCCGACGCCTTCCGGATTCAGACATGTGTGGTTTTTGTTGGCACAGATTGCAACCTTGCCTTCAGCAACGAGCTTCATCATCTCGTCAGTGGACATATGCTCTTTTTGAGCAACGGTCTTGATTTCAGGCGTGAGAATTCCTTTTCTGGCTGCATCCATTTGTGTAGTGTAGTTTCTCATGTTCATTTTGCCTCCATTTTCATTTTTTGTCTGAGTTTTTCTATAGCGGTACAAGGTGGTGTCCCCAATGTATCGCTTGTATAAAAAAAGAAGATGCGTAGAGCATCTTCCTTAATTATCGCGTTAAGATATGTTCCCTACGTTGGCATTATCCAAATCAGGTTATGGGTCGAAGCGGAATTACGCTTCCTCTCAGCCGGTTTTCACCAGCTCCCCGTATGTAATTTTCGGAATGCCCATAGAATGATATGTATTGCATGGAACGTTCCGATTTACCAGTTATTATAGACCTGAAAAAATGTAAAAGCAAGATGAAAATGTGATTTTTGCCATTTTTGCCATAACTGGAAGCATTGAAAAATAGAAATTAGTTTCCTGCATAGGGCAATGTGTGGTAGAATAGAAATATCTTGTGAGCTATAACACATGATATTTTGAAAAGAGAATGTTCAAGTAGAAGGGAAGATATATATATGAGTGGAAAGAAAGGGGAACATGAACCGGAAAAAGAAGGGGTACTTGCAACGATATGGGATTATGCCAAGACATTTCTTATTATTTTTCTGGTCGTGTTTGCACTAAATAAACTGGTCTATATCAATGCGGTGATTCCGTCTGAATCTATGCAGACAACAATTATGAAGGGAGACCGGATCATCGGCAGCCGGCTTGCATACAAATCAAAAGATCCGCAGAGGTTTGATATCGTCATTTTTAAATATCCGGATGATCCATCTAAGATATTTATAAAAAGAGTCATTGGTCTGCCTGGGGAGACTGTGGAAGTGAAAGACGGAAAAGTATACATAGATGGAGCAGAGAAGCCATTGGATGACAGTTTCTGTAACGAAGTACCGATCGGAGATTTCGGACCATATGAAGTTCCACAAAACTGCTATTTTATGATGGGGGATAATCGTAATAACAGTTTGGATTCCAGGTACTGGAAGAAGCATTTCGTAGAAAAAGATGCGATTCTTGCAAAGGCCGTTTTCCGCTACTG
The DNA here is from genome assembly GCF_020560945.1 of Dorea sp. 210702-DFI.3.125. Taxonomy (NCBI): domain Bacteria; kingdom Bacillati; phylum Bacillota; class Clostridia; order Lachnospirales; family Lachnospiraceae; genus Dorea; species Dorea sp. 210702-DFI.3.125. The sequence goes on along the minus strand of NZ_JAJCNF010000004.1, from coordinate 26,793 downwards.
GCCGTTTAGTGAGATTGGGAAGGTTGAGTAGACCGGACTAATAAAAGTAAGAAAAAGGATTTGAGAGGGAAAAACAATGAGTACAACAAACAAAGAAGAAAAAGTGGCAGATGTCAGCACGGAGAATATATACCGGCTGAACGGAAGAGTGCCACTGAAAAAAGCAATTCCATTCGGGCTGCAGCACGTACTGGCCATGTTTGTATCAAACCTGGCGCCGGTGCTGATCGTTTGCAGTGCCGCGCTGGTAAGAGGAACAGGGGAACACTTGACTTCTGCAGAGATCACCCAGCTTTTACAATGTGCTATGTTCGTGGCAGGTATCGGAACATGTATGCAGTTATATCCGGTGTGGAAGATCGGGTCTGGGCTTCCGATTGTTATGGGAGTCAGCTTTACGTTTCTTGGAAGTCTGTTAGTAATCTGTACCAATCCGGAACTTGGATATGAAGGGATGGTTGGTGCTGTTATTTTAGGCGGTATTTTTGAAGGACTGGTAGGTCTTAGCGCCAGATACTGGAAGCGCTTCCTGACACCAGTCGTATCCGCGTGTGTAGTTATCGCAATCGGACTTTCGTTATTGTCCGTAGGTATGGATTCCTGGGGCGGCGGAAGCGGAGTTGCTGATTTTGGTGCATGGTATCATCTGGTTGTTGGAGCATTTACACTGATTGTATGCCTGGTAGCCAGATATTTACTGAAAGGGGTATATAAGAATCTGAATGTCCTGGTAGGATTGATTCTTGGATATCTGTTGGCAATCATTTTTACGGTTGCAGGCATTGCGCCGATGGTAGACTTTTCCGGAATTACAAAGACTGTACAGGAAGTTGGAGTCTTCAGTCTGCCGAAGCTGGTCTTTCTGACCAGCCATAAACCAATCTTTGATATGGGAGCATTTTTGACAATTGCTATTGTATTTCTTGTATCTGCGGCAGAGACAACTGGTGCAACAAGCGCCGTATGTACCGGTGCTTTAGATCGCGAGATCAAGATGGAAGAATTGCAGGGGTCACTTGCTGTAGATGGATTCTCCAGTGCACTTTCCGGCTGTTTTGGATGTCTGCCGTTGACTTCTTTCAGCCAGAATGTAGGACTTGTAACGATGACGCAGGTCATCAACCGGTTTACGATTTTGATGGGAGCATTTATTTTGATTTTGTCATCACTTTTCCCGCCGCTGGGAGCATTTTTTAATTCCCTGCCACAGGCAGTTCTTGGCGGCTGTACAGTTATGATGTTTGGTTCTATTATGTATGAAGGAATCAAGATGCTCAAAGAATGTGAGTTCGATGACCGGACGATGGTCATTGTATCACTGGCATTTGCAATCGGTGTAGGACTGACACAGACATCCGGCAACTTCTTCAGTGCATTTCCACATGAGGTGGGAGATATCTTCAATGGAAATGCAGTGGCAGGTGTGTTTGTGGTATCTCTGCTGTTGAGTTTGTTTTTGCCGAAAAAGAAAAAATAATTTTGTGAATAAAATAGCATATGTTGACCAAAAGTAGTTTGGCAGGTTATAATACAAAAAGACAATTTAAAAGAAGATAATTAAAAAAGACTCTGACGGCAAGGTAATCCGAGCGGGAATAGTCGAATATATCGGACACAGGGAAGATGCAGTTGGGGAAAGTGCATCTTCCTTGTACAAGAATCCATCATGCAGAAATCGCATCTGTACAGATTTCTCAGGGTGAATACTACTTTAGTGGCAGATATAAGGACTTTTTTCCGGAAGGAGAAAGGTCCTTTTTCGTTGGGAAAAATTTGGAGGAAGACATGTTAAAGGTAGCGATTTACGGAAAAGGTGGAATTGGGAAATCCACAGTAACTTCGAATCTGGCGGCAGCATTTGCTACAATGGGGAAAAGAGTCATTCAGATAGGCTGTGACCCGAAAGCAGATTCTACAATTAATCTGCTGGAAGGAAAGCCTCTTCGTCCGGTCATGAACTATATGCGGGAGGAAGACGAGGAACCGGAGAAATTAGAAGATATTTCAAAGGAAGGATTTGGCGGCGTACTGTGTATAGAGACAGGCGGCCCGACGCCGGGACTGGGATGTGCTGGCAGAGGTATTATCGCAACATTCCAGCTTCTGGAAGATTTGAGACTTTTTGAGACATACAAGCCGGATGTAGTGCTCTACGATGTTCTCGGAGATGTTGTGTGTGGCGGCTTTGCAGCACCGATCCGGGAAGGCTATGCAGAAAAAGTATTGATTGTAACGTCCGGAGAAAAGATGGCGTTGTATGCGGCTAATAACATTTCCAGCGCAGTTCGCAATTTTGAAGACCGAAGCTATGCACGGGTGTTTGGCATTGTACTGAATCACAGAAACGTGGAAAATGAGGTGCAAAAAGTGCAGGCATTTTCTAAGGAAAGCGGAATTCCAATCGTGGGAGAGATTCCAAGAAGCGATGAGATCATCCGTTACGAAGATCAGGGACAGACGGTGATTGAAGGAAATCCAGAGTCAGAGATTAGTGGAAGATTCTATGACCTCGCAAAAAAATTACTGGAAAGCGAGGAGTAAGGACATGGTGGGAATTACGAAGATGAAAGCAGAAAAACAGAAAGCGGAAAAAGAAGCATTTTTCTGTACAACGAAAGAACTAAGCAGGCTTGGCCTGGAACAGATTCCGACACAGTTTCAGTCACACAAGCATCTGATCTACAGTTCGCCGGCTACACTGGCATTCAATTCACCGGGAGCAGAAGGCTTTGGCGTGAAGCGTGCCGGTCTTGCAGTACCAGATTCCATTATGTTGATCGTGGCTCCGGGGTGTTGTGGAAGGAATACTTCACTGATCAGTTCGATGAAGGAATATAATGACCGGTTTTATTATCTGATGATGGACGAGACCGATATTGTGACGGGAAGACATTTGAAAAAGATTCCGAAAGCAGTAGAGGAAATCTGCAGTGTCTGTCCGAAAAAACCGTCGGTCGTTATGATCTGCATTACCTGTGTGGATGCCCTTCTTGGAACGGATATGGAGCGGGTGTGCAAAAAGGCGGAAGAACAGGTAGAGATTCCGGTCAGACCTTGTTATATGTATGCACTTACAAGAGAAGGCCGAAAACCACCGATGGTACATGTAAGGCAGTCCTTATATTCGCTGCTTGAGCCGGGAAAAAAGAAAGGCAATGTAGTCAATCTTTTGGGATTTTTCTCGCCGCTTGTGGATGACTGTGAGATTTATGATCTGCTGCATAGTGCGGGAGTGAAGACGATTCATGAGATTTCCAGATGTAAGGATTATATGGAATATCAGACTATGTCAGAAGCGAATTTCAATCTGGTACTGCACCACGAAGCAAGATTTGCAGCAGAAGATTTTCACAACCGGCTTCAAATTCCATTTATCGAGCTTCGAAGACTCTACCAGATAGACAAGATTGAAAACCAGTATCATGCACTTGGTAATGCACTCGGTGTTGCATTTTATGATGAAAAATATAAAAAGCAGGCAGAAGATGCACTGGAAAAATTCCGGCAGAAGTGTCCGGATGCTTCTTTTGCAATCGGAGAATGCCTGAACGCTGATCCATTTGAACTATCATTAGCCTTGATACGTTACGGATTTTCTGTACCGGAAATTTACGGGACAATCACGGTGGAGAACTTCACATACATTCGTTCTCTGGCAAAAATAAGTCCAGAGACGAAAGTATTTTCCAATATGGAACCGACGATGATTTATTATGACCCGGCGAAAAGCGATGTGAATCTGGCAATCGGAAAAGATGCCTGTTATTATCATCCGGATTGTCCATATGTCATGTGGAACGGGGAAGAACAGCCATATGGATATGCAGGAGTGAGAAGATTATTCGAACAATTACTGGAGGTAGTATAGTGAGAGGACTTAGAAAATATCTGACACCATTTGCACCGGATCAGTCTGGTGCGGTGTCCGTGTTATATGAACTTGGGGGACTGATCGCAATCTGTGACGCCGGCGGCTGTACAGGAAATGTATGTGGTTTTGATGAGCCGCGCTGGTTTGAACAAAAAAGTGCCTTGTTCAGTGCGGGACTGCGTGATATGGACGCAATTCTCGGACGAGATGACCGTCTGGTGGAGAAGCTGGTGGATGCAGCTTCAAAGCTCGATGTAAAGTTTGTAGCAATCATCGGGACACCGGTTCCGGCAGTAATCGGAACGGATTACAAGGCACTTGGAAGAATGTGCGAGAAAAAATTAAATATGCCTGTTATCACCATTGATACAGATGGTATGGAATTATATGATGTGGGCGAAGAAAAAGCATGGCTGGAGCTTTTCCGGACATTTGCAGAAAAGGAAATGATTGATAAGGCAAGTGAAAGAATTAAGCCGAATCTGGATATTGAGAAAAAACAGGGAAAGATCGGGGTTCTTGGATTAACGCCGCAGGACATAAGTGACCTTCAGGCACCAAAGAAGATTCGAGAATATTACCAGGAAAAAGAAGGAAAAGAAGCAATCTGCTACTGCATGGGAGAAAATGTCTGCCGGAGCACGGATGGTCTTGATAATCATCGAACAGCAGGAGAGGTTGAAAAAAATATTGTAGTTTCCCCGGCGGCTCTGGCAGCTGCGAAATATCTGGAAAAAACATTTGGCACACCTTATGAGGTCACTTACCCAATTGTAGAAGAGCTGGTTCCGGATATGGATTATCGGAGAAAGAAAATCCTAATCGTGCATCAGCAGGTTATTGGAAATGCAATGCGTGCAGAAATCAGACGAAGATGCCAGAAAGTAAATGGTGATCCAGCTGTTGATAACAATGCAGTTATTACGGTAGCAAGCTGGTTCATGATGAAGCAGGAACTCTCCGAAGAAGGTGACATTTCACTTCGAGAAGAAGATGATTATATGGAGCTTATCAAGAAAGAGGATTACGACATTGTTTTTGCAGATCCGATGATGAAACGCATGACTGAAGATGCTTATAAAATGGCTGGAACAGGTTGTGTGGCGGATGCACATGAGACGGAAAGAAAAAGAATTTTTATAGATGCCACACATTTTGCCGTGTCAGGAAAATTGCGTGAGGAAATGAAAAAGCGGGAGGCGTAGAGATGAAAGAAACATTGACTAGACGAATCCGTGTCTACGGAATTGTTCAGGGAGTCGGTTTTCGCCCAACCGTAAGCCGTCACGCAACGACTTGTAATATCCATGGGAGCGTCAGTAACAAAGGTCCTTATGTAGAGATTTTCGCCCAGGCGCCAGAAGCACAGGTGGATAGATTTGTGACCATGATCCGTGAACAGTCTCCGAAACGTGCAGCAATCTTGAAGATGAATATAGAAGACGTTGAAAATCCGGAAATTTATAAAGATTTTCAGATTGTTGAGAGCGAAAAGACGAAAGGGGAAATCTTTGTCTCTCCAGATATTGCAATCTGCGAAGAGTGCAAGGAAGAGATGTATCAGCCGGGGAACAGACGGTATCTGCATCCATTTATTAACTGTACATGCTGCGGACCGAGACTGACTATTTTAGATGCACTTCCGTATGACCGGGAACGTACCAGTATGAAAGAATTTCCAATGTGTCCGGACTGTGAACACGAATACCATGATCCAGAGGACCGCAGATTTGATGCACAGCCTGTTTGCTGCAATAATTGTGGACCACAGGTGTATCTGGCAGAAAGAAGCGAACGAGGACGAGACGCGGTTACTTACGCCAGACGCGTAATCGCGGAAGGCGGAATTGTGGCAGTCAAAGGAATCGGTGGGTTTCATTTGTGCTGTGATGCGACAAAGGAATCAGCCGTGGAACTTTTGAGGACAAGAAAAAAACGTCCGGTCAAACCATTTGCAGTGATGGCACGTAACGAAGAGGCGGTGCGCAGTGTATGTGAACTTAGCGAAGAACAGGAAAAGATACTGACCGGGCATCAAAAACCGATACTGTTGCTGGATAAAAAAGAAGGCGTAAGCAAACTTGCAAAATCGGTAGCTCCTTTTAATCCGAAGGTGGGGATAATGCTTCCTTATGCACCGGTTCAACTATTGTTATTTCAGTATGATGACGGCATTCAGATGCCTGATTTTCTCGTGATGACCAGTGGAAATATTTCCGGTGCACCAATTTGCAGAGATGACCGGGAAGCAAAAGAGGAACTGTCACATTTATGCGACTGCATACTTTCTCATGACCGGAAGATCCGTATCCGTGCAGACGATTCCGTGATGGATTTTTACCGGGAAGAACCGTATATGATCCGAAGAAGCCGGGGGTATGCACCACTCCCATATATGCTTTCAAAAGCGTGGCAAGGGCAGGTACTTGCTGTGGGCGGAGAATTGAAAAATGCATGTTGTATTGGACATGATGACCGGTTTTATCCGGCGCCGTATGTAGGAGATCTGGAAGATCTTCGGACAGTGAAAGCGCTTCAGGAGACGATCACGCGACTGACTGCTTTGCTGGAAGTAGAGCCAGAGCTTGTAGTGGCAGATCTGCATCCGAAGTACAATTCCACAATGGTGGCGCATGAAATGGAGCTGCCAATGATACAAGTGCAGCATCATTATGCGCACGTTTTATCCTGTATGGCGGAAAATGACTGCGCAGGTCCAGTCATTGGCGTTTCCTTTGATGGAACCGGATATGGAACGGATGGTACTATCTGGGGCGGTGAGATTCTGTACGCAGATTATGAACATTTCAAACGAATAGGCAGTATTGAGCCATTCTGGCATGTAGGCGGAGACATTGCTTCCAAAGAAGGATTTCGTATTGCAGTCTCCATCATTGGTGGACTTGTGAGGGAGAAAGAAAAAGCAAAAAATATCATAAAAGAATTGGAATTATGTACCGAACCAGAAGCAAATGTGATTCTTACTATGGCACAGCGACATTTGAATGCAATTGAGTCTACAAGTGCAGGAAGGTTGTTTGACGCAGTAAGTGCGATCTTGGGGATTCAAAAAAGCTCTACATTTGAAGGGGAAGCGTCCATGGCACTGGAATTCGCAGCAGAGGCATGGCAGAAAGAACATGAGGCAAAGAATACGGAAAATACCAAAAACGCCAAAAATGCCGAGAATGTCAAGAATGCCACAAATGCTAAGAATGGTAAGCATACAGATGTTAAGGAGCATGAACATATTTTTTTGCAGACGAATGCAATTGTCTGGCAGATGATCGAGGGCAGAAGACAAGGGGAAGATGTCGGAAAGCTTGCGTATATATTTCATCAGTTGCTTGCAATGGAGATCTGCGCTGCCTGCGAAAATGTACGAACGCAGAAGAAATGTAATCAGGTGGCGCTAAGCGGCGGCGTATTTCAGAACCGTCTATTGCTGGAACTCGTGGAAAAGGAACTTTTAAATCGAAAGTTCCAGGTATTGCGGCATCATCTGATTCCACCAAATGATGGCGGTATCGGGCTTGGCCAGGCAGTTTATGGCATGGCATATCTGAATAAAAAGAAGCAGACAGATAGTAAAAATGTAAAGTAAAAACAGATCTTGAAAGATAAAAAGAATAGATTATGGGAGGTTAAGAGCATGTGTGTTGGATTATCAGCAAAGGTAGTGCGAATAAATGAAGGCATGGCAGTGGTAGATGCTGATGGAGCAAAGAGGGAGGTTTCTGCGGAACTTCTGGATGAACTGGAGCCGGGAGATTATGTAATGGTACATGCAGGAGTTGCAATCGCGAAGATTACGGATGAAGATGAAAGTGAGACAGATCAGCTCATGGAGGATTTATTATAATGGAAGAAAAAAAGAAAACAGCCAGAGAGATCATCGAAGGCTATGATGGTCCTCCGGTGCGAATCATGGAAGTGTGCGGAACCCATACACATGAGATTTTCAGACTTGGAATCCGGAAACTTTTGCCAGAACAGGTGGAACTGATTTCGGGACCGGGGTGTCCGGTCTGTGTAACACAGGTCGGATTCATTGACGAAGCAATTTATCTGGCACTGGAAAGGCAAGTGACGATCTGTACATTTGGTGATCTGGTACGTGTACCGGGAACGAATATGAGTCTTGCCGGGGCAAGAGAAAAGGGTGCGAAAATCCGTATTGTCTATTCTCCAGTAGATGCGAAGGAGTATGCCAAAGAACATCCAAAGGAGCAGGTTACATTCCTTTCAGTCGGATTTGAGACCACCACTCCGTCTGCTTGTCTTTCTGTGAAAAAAGCAAGGGAAGAGGGCTTGACGAACTACTCGATTCTGACAGCGAATAAAACGATGCCGCAGGCATATGAAGCATTGAAGGGAAGCGCAGACATTTTCCTGTATCCGGGACATGTTAATGCAATCACCGGGACGAAGCTGTGCGAAGAACTGGCAAAAGAAGGAGTCAGCGGTGTGGTAGCAGGATTTACAGCAAAAGAACTTTTGACAGCGCTGGCAGTGGCACTGGCACGGTTTCAGGAAGGCAGGCCATTTTTTGTAAATTGTTATCCGCGTGTAGTAACAGAGAATGGAAGCCCACAGGCGCAGAAGCTGATAGAAGAGATGATGGAACCTTGTGATAGTGAATGGAGAGGGCTTGGCGTAATCAAAGGTTCAGGAATGAGACTTCAAGAGGAATGGAGCGCATTTGACGCACGGAAGAAATACAAGATTCCGCCGATTCAGGGAAAAGCAAATCCTGCATGCCGGTGCGGAGATGTTCTTCAGGGAAAATGTAAACCTTCTGATTGTAAGGTATTTGGTAAGGTCTGTACACCACAGCATCCGGTTGGCGCATGCATGGTGTCAGGAGAAGGTGCATGTTCCGCGTACTATATGTACGGCGAAGCAGAGAAAATGAAATAAAAAGCTGGGAGTGATATATTATGAATAATGGAATAAAAGATCAGACAGTCACCATGGCACACGGTGCCGGAGGACGTCAGACATCAGAATTAATCGATAACATATTTGCGGCACATTTTGCAAATCCGGATCTGACTGCGGATGATGCGGCTGTGTTAAATCCACCAGTTGGAAAAATGGCAGTGTCTACCGATGGATTTATCGTATCACCTGCATTTTTTCCAGGAGGAAATATCGGAAAACTGTCTATTTGCGGAACAGTCAATGATCTGGCGTGTATGGGAGCAAAGCCACTGTATCTGACCTGTGCATTTGTCATTGAGGAAGGATTCCCAATGGACAAACTGGAAGAAATTGCGTCAGCAATGGAAAAAACCGCCAAAGAAGCAGGTGTTCACATCGTGTCCGGTGACACAAAGGTAGCCGGAAAAGGGCAGGTGGACGGAGTATTTATCACAACAACAGGAATGGGACAGATTGAAGATGGAGTTAAAGTCGGCGGCGAGCTTGCGAAACCCGGTGATGCGGTTATTGTAACAGGAGATATTGGACGCCATGGCTGTACAATCCTGCTTGAGAGAGAAGATTTGGGAATTGAGGCCGATATCAAGAGTGATTGTGCACCCCTTTGGAAGACGGTGGAAGCAGTGATGAACAGGACACACGATCTGCATGTTATTCGTGATGCGACACGTGGCGGCGTGGGAACTGTATTATATGAAATTGCGAAGCAGAGCCAGGTAGGCGTACAGCTTGACAGCGCCAATATTCCGGTTCAGCCGGAAGTAAGGGGTGTCTGTGGCATGTTGGGACTGGAACCATTGTATCTTGCATGTGAAGGAACTATGGTCATCATTGCACCGAAGGAAGAAGCAGCGAAGATTGTGGAGACATTGCGTCAGTGCCCATATTCAGAAAATGCTGCTATTATTGGTGAAATTACAGAAGAACAGCCGGGAAAAGTTGTAATGATGACGGAGATTGGAACCCAGGCATTATTGCCACAGCCAGGCGGAGAATTATTGCCGAGAATTTGCTAAGATCAGATTACTTAGAAATAAGAGCAGGGAGAGAAAGTATGGAAACAAGAGTAGCAGTGATTTCTATTATTGTAGAAAACCCGGAGGCGACGGAGCAGTTGAATCAATATCTGCATGAGTCAGGAAAATATATTATTGGAAGAATGGGAATCCCGTACCGTCAAAAAGGAATCCATATTATCAGTATTGCGATTGATGCGCCGCAGGACGTGATCAGTGCGCTTTCTGGAAAAATAGGGCGTCTTAAGGGAGTGTCGGCAAAGACTGCTTACTCCAATGTCATCACCAAACCGGAGGAATTATCATGTTAAAAATTGCAGTTTATGGCAAAGGCGGTATCGGAAAATCTACGACAGTATCCAATATGGCGGTCGCACTGGCTGAAAAAGGATTATCAGTTATGCAGATTGGCTGTGATCCAAAGGCAGATTCTACGATTGCCTTGCGCGATGGAGAACCTATGCCGGCAGTATTGGATATCTATAATGAGAAAAAAGGCAATGTGACTTTGAAAGAGATTACAAGAATCGGATACAAAGGAGTTGTCTGTGTGGAGTCAGGAGGACCGACCCCGGGACTTGGCTGTGCAGGACGCGGAATTATCACTGCACTGGAGAAACTAAAAGAGACCGGAGCATATGAAGTCTACAAACCGGACGTAGTCCTTTACGATGTACTTGGCGATGTAGTGTGTGGCGGATTTTCCATGCCTATGCGGAGTGGGTATGCAGACTATGTATTTGTTGTAACTTCGGGAGAAAATATGTCCATTCATGCCGGAGCGAACATTGCAATGGCACTGGAACGCTTCCAGAATCGCGGATATGCAAAACTTGGCGGATTTATTCTGAACCGGAGAAATGTGCCAAGAGAAGAAGAAAAAGTGCAGGAACTGGCAGAAGATTTCCATAGTGGTACTATTGGGTACCTCTCAAGAAGTGAGCTTGTAATGGCAGCTGAAGAGCAGAAAAAAACGTTGATGGAGTGTTATCCTGACAGTGAGATGGCAGATGAATACCGTGCTCTGAGTGAGGCGGTTCTGGCGATATGTAAGAACTAAGCTGCCGGGGCATTTTTGAACAAAATGTGAAATGTAGTGGGAAAGAATTTAGAGAGGGAATTTATGTTAAAACGAGTAGGACAGACGGAAATGGAGAAAAACCATGTAACCCCAGAAGGAGCCATGATCAGAATAAAAGATGCGTCCTATCCGGCACCATTTCATCCGGGATTGGAGTTTAATTCTCCGGTTCATGGAAACTGGAATATTGTACACACCGGAATGTTGATGCCGGAGACCATTCAGATATATGTCTGTGCAGATAACTGTATGCGTGGTGTTGTATTGACGGCGGCCGAGATGAATGCGGCAGATCGTTTTTCATACGTGATCATCGAAGAAGACGATCTGTTGAACGGAAATCTGGAGGATATCACAATTGAAGGCGTCACAGATGTATTAAAGAAACTGGAACGAAAACCAAAAGCAGTGCTCTTATTTACCGTGTGCCTCCATCATTTTCTTGGCTGTGATCTTAAGATGGTCTATGAGGAACTTGACAGGCGTTTCCCGGAAATTGCATTTGTACGCTGCTATATGGATCCGATTATGCAAAAAACTGGTCTGACACCAGATCAGAAACTGCGAAAAGCAATGTATGATCCATTAAAAGTGCAAAAAGCAGATCCACATATCGTCACGTTGCTTGGACATAATTTCCCATTGGACGAAACTTCTGACATCAAACGATTCCTGAAAAAATGTGGTTGTGAACTCAGAGAGATTACGACTTGTGATACATGGGACAAGTATGAGAAACTTGGTGAAGCAAATATATTTCTTTCTATCTATCCGACAGCAAAATACGGGGCGCAGGCGCTGGCAAAAAGACTGGGACGAGAACACATTTACATGCCGGCAAGTTTTAACTATGAAGAGATAAAGCAGCAGATGGAAAGACTGGCAGAGATACTGGAAAAGACACTGGTATCTAAGATAATTCAGACGTCTGAAGAACAGATAGAGACATTAAATGTGTTGATAGATGCACAAAAAGATTCCTATTACGAAAAAGAGGTTGAAGCTTGCGAAGAAACTATTAAAAAAGTAAGAGAAGTTGTTGGAGATACACCAATCGTCATCGACTATCTCATGCATCCGAGACCGCTTGGACTGGCAAAATATCTTTTAGAACATGGATTTTGTGTGGAAGCTGTTTATCTGGATGGTGTAAGCCCGGAGGAAGAACAGGAATTTTACTGGCTTAGCAAACATGCACCAAAACTGGAGCTTCGCGCGACCATTCAGCCAAAGATGCGCGTGCTTCCAAGAAAGAATGAAGGAAAAATGCTGGCACTGGGACAAAAAGCAGCATGGTTCACCCAGAGCCCATATTTTGTGAATGTAGTTGAAGGCGCAGGGTGGTATGGATTTGATGGAATCCGGAAAATGGCAGAACTTATGATCCGGGCTTACGAAGAAGAAAAAGAAGTGGAGGATCTGGTTGTGCGAAAAGGATGGGGGTGCGAAAGCTGCATATGAGACAGACATACAAAATTATACCAATTTACACGGCGGATGTGTCGGGTGTCTGTTCTGCACTTTATGAACTGGGCGGTATGACAGTGATGCATGATCCGTCCGGCTGTAATTCTACTTATAATACACATGATGAGATCCGTTGGTATGACCAGGACAGCCTGATCTACATCTCGGGACTTACTGAAATCGATGCGATCATGGGAAATGATGAAAAGTTCCTGAATGATATCATGGATGCAGCACGGGAATTAAAACCGAGGTTTATTGCACTTGCCGGATCGCCGATTCCATATATGAACGGAACAGATTTTCCGGCACTGGCAGAAGTGCTGGAACAGGAACTTGGGATTCCTACATTTTCTGTACCGACCAATGGTATGCACGATTATGTATATGGTGCAGGACTAGCTCTGGAGCAGATTGCAAGGCAGTTTGTGCCTGCAAAGGCAGTTTGCGAAGAGAAAAATATACAGCCACATACGGTTAATCTTCTTGGTGTCACGCCGCTTGATTTTGGAGCATATAGCCGTGCCGGATATATGAAAAAAAATCTGGAAAAATGTGGCTGGAAGGTGTTATCAACCTGGGCGATGGGAGATGATCTTGAAGTATTGAGCCATGCACTGGAAGCAGAAGTAAATCTTGTTGTATCTTCCGTGGGATTGCGCACCGCAAAATATCTGGAAAAAGAATATAAAATGCCATATGTAGTTGGGACGCCAGTAGGAACATTTACAGAAGAAATTGTACAGGCATTGGAGAAGAAAGAACGATACCCATATAAAAGATTACGTGAAGAAAATTCGGATAAGGAGCAGCCTGGAAGCGGCAAAAACGATAAAGAAGTTATGCTGATCGGTGAACCGGTCACGACAGAGTCACTGGCTTTGGCTATTGAACAGAAATATGGAATACCAGTTCATGTATTATGCCCGTTACAGGAGACGGAAGATTTATTGTTTCGAACAAGCCGGCAGGTTCTTGGAGAGGAAGACATGGAAGAAGCTTTAAAAGATGCAGATATCATAGCAGCAGATCCAATGTACCGTCCGATCTGTCCGAAAAAATGTGAGTTCTACGAACTTCCACATCTGGCATTTTCCGGAAGAATTTACAAGAAAAAGCTGGAAAAAATCGAAGATTTCTGGAAGTATTAAAATCAATGATAACTGCAGTGCATTTTATGAGCCATCTTATGTGATCGCAAGAGCATATCAGAACGGTGGGTTTTAAATGAAGGTATGTAAAAAGGAGGGAGCGTATGTCGAATATTACCGTCTGGACTAAACAGCATGAAAATGTGTTAAAAGAGTTGGAGACGACCGGTCGTTATATTGCGAAGCGGGAGTATATCAGGATGGATTTGAAAGAACAGGCTCCGGTCGTGCTGGAAGCTTATGACTGGCTGGTGAAGCACGGACCGGACAGAGCGAATAAACCGGCAGACGTGGAGTATCCGGTATGGGTGTCATTTACCAACGAAGGAACAATGATGAACAGTGAAAATACAGTAATTTTAGAGTTGTCACTGGATCCTGCAATCATTACATCAGTTAATATCGCAAAGTGGGGACATATTTTAAATTACGGATATATTCCGAAAGACGAAAATGACTTAAGACGCCACAGACAACTTCTGGATGATTATGGAATCAGTGATGTAAAAGCAGTTATTTCCCAGTTCTATCCACAGATTAAGCGTGAGATACAAAATAGCTGGGAGCGGTTGTTTGATGATACAATCCTTATGGGAAGCGATGCGAAATATGGAAATGTATGGGAGTTGAAGAGAGAATGGCTGACAGATGTAATACGATAAGACTGTATTCTTTTCAGACTGATGTTGTATATCAGGTATTGAAACGGGACGGCGTATGTTATTCAAAAGAAGAGTATGTACGAAAAAAATATAAGGAGTCTGCGAAGGTATTTATAAATGCATATGGCTGGTTTGTAAAGGAGGCGCAGCATATAGTTCCAAAACCAGAAGGAGCCGAGTATCCATACTGGGCATTCACAGATCTTTATAATGTGGATCAGACAGGAGATGGACATGTGCTGACGTTAGACGTGCCAATAGGAGAAGCAATCTTGTTCGACATGTTCGACTGGACGAAGATTATGCAGATGCATTATATCGGTGAAAATGAATCGGAAGAAGCAACATTTTCCGAAGAATTGAAAAATATGGGGATGAATGAATTTCAGATTATGACCAGTAATTTTTATCCGGAGCAGAAAGCGAGAATTCAGGAAAGCTGGAAACGTCTGTTTGGTCATCAGCAAGCAATCGAGGCGGGGGATAACAGTGGTGTTCACAGTGTGCAGGCAGGACTGTGGTGCATCAAAGATGAGTGGATTGTAAAAGAATAATCATTGTGAGTTTTCCCAAAATATGCTATAATTCCAAAAAAATCGCATAATTTGACAATTTGTGACATATCGTCTATTTTATGTAAGCAATTACTTGATGGATAAGTATAACAAAGATATTATAGCAATAAATGATGTTGGGGTCAAAAGCCCCAACTATGATGCCTACGGATTGTTCCGTGCGTTGCACTCCCACAATCCTCCCAATTATTCGCATATCGTGGGATTGTCATCCCACTTTTAGGCTCATATTGGGGCGGATCCCAAGGTCTTTCATCCACTTATGAGCAAGCTCATGTGGATTTAGACCTTTTGCCCCTGGCATCTTTTAAATAAAGGTATGTAAAAAGGAGGGAGCGTATGTCGAATATTACCGTCTGGACCAAACAGCATGAAAATGTGTTAAAAGAGTTGGAGACGGCCGGTCGTTACATTGCGAAACAGGAGTATATCAGGATGGATTTGAAAGAACAGGCTCCGGTCGTGCTGGAAGCTTATGACTGGCTGGTAAAGCACGGACCGGACAGGGCGAATAAACTGGCAGACGTGGAGTATCCGGTATGGGTGTGCGATCCGACTTTTACATCGGGCAGACGCTCAAGTGGCTCTGGGGCATGCAAAATCGGTGCGGCTGGCGCTCCAGGTAACTGGACAGGAATGCTATGGCAGGAGTGGTACTTTTTTCGACGCTTCCAAGGAGGGAGGCGTCGCTGAGAGTATTTGGACAGAAGTGCTTAATTTAAGCAAAGCACCGGGAGATTTCTGGGTGCTTCAGATGGCAGAGGACGGATATACCGTTGAAAAGTTCGTTTACCGGGAAGGTGATTACACCGTCTGGTACACATTAGAGCCAAAATCATATACGGTCTACTATGAAGACTATATGGCTGGCAAAGAAGAATAAGATAGATGAGTAGAATAACATGTTAATTGTATTAGAAAGTATTTTATGGGTGATCCGGTTCTTTTTCGGAGCCTGTATCTTTAGTTTTTTGAATGTGGTGATTGACCGTTTGCCAAGAGCAGAAAGTGTGGTAAACGGAAGAAGTCATTGTACGAATTGTGGCAGAGTATTACATGCGTGGGAACTGATCCCGTGTGTCAGCTACATATTCCTGCGCGGACGATGTGCAGGTTGTAAAAGCCGCATTCCGGGAAGAGATTTCTTCGTGGAAGTGATTGGCGGCACAGCATTTATCGGCTGTGGAATTCGTTATGGCTGTGGCAGTCTTGGAATGTTATCAATGCGTGGTACAGTCATGTTGATTTATTTTGGAATACTACTTGTGGTAGCCCTTATTGATTGGGATACCCAGATTATTTATGATAGATTTCATATTTTTATATTGATATTAGCAATTGCAAATATATGGCTTGTTCCGGAGCACGGGCTTATAGACAGGTTGATTGGAGCGCTGATCATCTCTGTTCCGATGCTGCTTCTGGCACTTGCAATCCCGGGAGCATTTGGCGGTGGGGATATCAAGTTAATGGCGGTCTCCGGAGCATTTCTTGGGACAGGATCGGTAGTGTGCGCCATGTTTTTCGGGCTGCTGACAGGAGGCGCTTACGGAGCATTTATGCTAAAGAGCAAGAAATTAGGAAAAAAAGATGTATTTGCATTCGGACCATTTCTTGCATTCGGACTGGCGCTTGCGGCATTATATGGAAATCAGATCGTTACATGGTATCTGCATTTTTTATAAAGAGAGTAACGAACAGTTACTAAAGAGATAAAAATCAGGTATAGATAAACAAGAAGCCGTATCTTCAGCGAGCGCGGGATGCATACACTGAATATGGATCTTTCCAGATTGATGCAACAGGGATATATTACAAGAGAAGAAGCAATGAAATTTACGAATAATAAAGCGGAGTTAACACAGTATATGTAAGTAAAACAAAAAACACGCTATTATGTACAGGACCGTCACAGGAGGTGATAGGTCCTTTTTTCATATAATAGGAAATTGCACATTCATTGTTCTTCCAAAAAGAATTGAGATATTAGTAATGCTTTCGGCACCAACGCTCAAGTAGATTTGTGAGCGAATAGAGAAGTGTTGCCATGAGACAGAGAAGAAGGATACTCATAAGAAGCCAATCCATCTTAAAGACCTGGCTCGCGTAGATGATCAGATATCCAAGCCCTTCTCTGGCAGCCAGAAATTCACCGATGATCACGCCTACGAGGCAGAGTCCGATGTTGACTTTCATGTTACTGATGATTGCCGGAAGAGAAAAAGGAAGTACGACTTTTAGAAGCGCGTGCCTCCGATTTCCACCCAGTGTATAGATGAGTTTCAGTTTTCCTGGATCGACGGTCATAAAACTGGTGTATAAGTTCAG
The DNA here is from genome assembly GCF_020560945.1 of Dorea sp. 210702-DFI.3.125. Taxonomy (NCBI): domain Bacteria; kingdom Bacillati; phylum Bacillota; class Clostridia; order Lachnospirales; family Lachnospiraceae; genus Dorea; species Dorea sp. 210702-DFI.3.125. The sequence goes on along the minus strand of NZ_JAJCNF010000004.1, from coordinate 9,698 downwards.
AATGCTTCCAAAGATTGCTACAGACATTCCGGCGACGATAATTGTTGTTTTTGTTGCTCCAAGCCAGACAATAAGAAGTGGTGCAAGTGCAGACTTCGGCAGACTGTTCAGTACTACCAGATAAGGATCCAGAATCTCTGATAACCGTCTGCTGAACCAAAGAAGAATGGTAACCAGAATACTGGTGGCGGTGACGAGCAGGAAGCTTAAGATTGTCTCGTATAGTGTGACATTGGTGTGCAGAAAAATGCTTTTATCCAGCACCATGCCCCAGAAACATAGTGCAATCTTTGACGGGCTGCTAAAGATGAAGGAGTCGATGATACCTACATTTGCAGTGAATTCCCAAAGAAAGAGAAAACTGAAAAGAATCAGAATCCGGGAGATACCGACAATGTATTTGTGCTTCTTTTGCTGTTTCAGATAGTTGATCTGATTTTCAGAAAGTTCATTTAAAAATTCAGTCATCTGTATTCAGCTCCTTCCATATTAAGTTGAAGTAATGTTTGAATTCCGGGGAGTTCCGGCGGTTCAAAGGAGTATCTTGTTCCAAATCAAAAATGAGTGGAACAGTCTGACGTATATTAGCCGGGCGTCCGGAAAGGACAATGATCCGGTCGGCGAGGGAGATGGCTTCTGACAGATCGTGTGTTACAAGAACGGCTGATTTCCCTTCCAGCCGGATGATCTGACCAATATCGTCCCCGACATTTAAGCGGGTCTGATAGTCCAATGCGGAAAATGGTTCATCCAACAGTAGGAGATCTGGATCCAGAACGAGTGTACGGATCAGGGCGGCCCGCTGGCGCATGCCGCCGGAAAGTTCCGAGGGTCTTGCATTTTCAAACTGTTTCAGCCCATAGATGTCTAGAAGATTATGTGCCTTTTCCCTGGTCCTTGCAGTCAGCATATGCTGAATTTCCAGTCCTAAAATAACATTATTGTAAATGGTCCGCCATTCGAAAAGTTCATCATGTTGTAACATATAGCCTACATTTGTGGTGCTTTCGTGAAGGTATTTCCCATTGATTTTAATGAAGCCTTTTTCAGGTGTGAGAAGTCCGGCAATAATAGAAAGAAGCGTTGACTTTCCGCAACCCGAAGGTCCGACGATGGCAACGAATTCTCCTTTATTCAGGATAAAGGAGATGCCATTTATGGCAGGAGTTTCTCCGTCCGGATTGTGGTAAGCATAGTGAATATTCTTAAGTTCCAGTACTTGATCCATGGAAACCTCCGCAAATGATAATCCTATATCTTATCATATGTATCTTGAAAGAAAATGTGTGGTCAGTTTTATATCAAACGAAAAATGTATATTTCCGTGGCCATAAAATGGTTCATAAATATGGATTTTCCCTTGTCATCTTGTTATGAAAAAGTTATAATTGCATGTGAGTACGCAAGATAGGAACGATGAGTATGAATTATCAAAAAGAATTAGACAAGTTATTGGATACGCTGACAAAAGAAGGGCGTGTTCCAAGGCTTCTGTTACACAGTTGCTGTGCTCCATGCAGCAGTTATGTGTTAGAGTATCTGAGCAATTATTTTGAAATCACAGTGTTCTACTATAATCCGAATATTTATCCGGAGACAGAGTATACGAAGCGGATTCTGGAACAACAGAAACTGATCGATGATATGAATTTCAAATATCCGGTCAGCTTTGTAGCGGGAGAATATGAGAAAGAGAAATTTTACGAGATGGCCAGGGGACTTGAGGAGGTCAAAGAAGGCGGCTCCCGGTGCATGAAATGTTATGAGCTGCGTCTCAGAGAGACTGCAGAGATTGCAAAAGCAGGAGAATATGACTATTTTACAACCACGCTTAGCATCAGTCCACTGAAGAATGCAGCAAAGCTCAATGAAATCGGGCAGCGTCTGGCAAAAGAATATGGTGTGGAATATTTGATTTCAGATTTTAAGAAGAAAAATGGTTACAAGCGTTCCACAGAACTGTCAAAAATTTATGGTTTGTACAGACAGGATTACTGTGGTTGTGAATTTTCTCAGAGACAACGAAAGTAAGACACTGTTGACTTTAGATAAAAATATGGTACACTTTTATACAGTACAGTATTAAATGACGGAAAGGAAGAGATTATGGCACAATTATGGGGAGGTCGTTTCACAAAAGAGACTGACCAGTTAGTATATACGTTCAATGCATCTATCTCATTTGACCAGAGATTTTATGAGCAGGATATCAAAGGAAGTATGGCACATGTTACCATGCTTGCAAAGCAGGGAATCCTGACCGATGCAGAAAAAGAGACAATTATTACAGGACTTCAGGGGATTCTTGATGATGTGAAATCAGGAAAACTTGAGATTACTGATAAATATGAAGATATTCACAGTTTTGTTGAGGCAAACCTGATCGACCGTGTTGGAGATGCAGGTAAGAAGCTTCATACAGGACGAAGCAGAAATGATCAGGTTGCACTGGATATGAAGCTTTATATCCGTGATGAAGTGCAGGAGACAGATGCACTGATCAAGGAGATGTTAGAGGCGATTCTTGGAATTATGGAGAATAACCTTGAGACATATATGCCGGGATTCACACATTTACAGAAAGCACAGCCAATCACACTGGCTCACCACATGGGCGCGTATTTTGAGATGTTCAAAAGAGATCATGAGCGTATGAAAGACATTTATGCAAGAATGAATACATGTCCGCTTGGATCTGGAGCCCTTGCAGGAACAACTTATCCGTTAGACCGTGCCTATACAGCAAAGCTTCTTGGATTTGACGGACCAACTATGAACAGTATGGATGGTGTTTCAGACAGAGATTATCTGATTGAGTATTTGTCAGCGCTTTCCATGATTATGATGCATCTGAGCCGTTTCTCAGAGGAAGTGATCATCTGGAATTCTAATGAATATAAGTTTGTTGAGATTGATGATGCTTATAGTACCGGAAGCAGTATTATGCCGCAGAAGAAGAATCCGGATATTGCAGAGCTTGTAAGAGGTAAGACCGGACGTGTCTATGCTGCACTGACCGGACTTCTTGTTACAATGAAAGGAATTCCGCTTGCATACAACAAAGACATGCAGGAAGATAAAGAACTTCCATTTGATGCAATCGATACAACAAAAGGATGCTTACAGTTATTTGCAGGCATGCTTCGTACGATGACATTTAAGAATGACCGCATGGAAGAGAGTGCAAAGCACGGATTTACAAATGCGACAGATGCAGCGGATTATCTTGTGAATCACGGAGTTCCGTTTAGAGACGCACACGGAATTGTTGGACAGCTCGTGTTACTTTGTCTGGATAAGAAGATTCCGTTGGATGATCTTCCACTTGAGGAGTATAAGAAGATTTCACCTGTATTCGAGGAAGATATCTATGAAGCAATCAGTTTAAAGACATGTGTAGAGAAACGTAATACAACTGGTGCACCGGGTGTGAAACCGATGCAGGAAGCAGTGGATAGTTATAAAAAATATATGGAAGAGTACTAGAAGGGAGACATACGAGATGGATCAGAAATTAAGAGTCGGAATATTAGGAGCAACAGGAATGGTTGGACAGCGCTTTATTGCACTTCTGGAGAACCATCCATGGTTCGAGGTTGTAACAGTTGCAGCCAGCCCGAGATCAGCAGGCAAGACATATGAAGAAGCAATCGGAGACCGCTGGAAAATGGATACACCGATGCCGGAAGGAGTTAAGAAACTGATCGTTGCGAATGTTAATGAAGTCGAGAAAGTAGCTTCTTCTGTAGACTTTGTATTTAGTGCAGTTGATATGACAAAAGACGAGATTCGCGCAATCGAGGAAGCGTATGCGAAGACAGAGACACCGGTTGTCTCCAATAACAGTGCACACCGCTGGACAAAAGATGTTCCGATGGTAGTGCCGGAGATTAACTCAGACCACTTTGAGTTGATCAATGATCAGAGAAAACGTCTTGGAACAACTCGCGGATTTATTGCAGTAAAACCAAACTGCTCTATCCAGAGTTACACACCTTGCCTTGCAGCATGGAAAGAGTTCGGACCAAAAGAAGTTGTTGCTACAACATATCAGGCAATTTCCGGAGCAGGTAAAACATTCAAAGAGTGGCCGGAGATGGTAGAGAATATTATTCCATACATCGGTGGAGAGGAAGAAAAGAGCGAGCAGGAGCCACTTCGTGTTCTTGGAACATATGAGAACGGACAGATCACACTTGCAGATGCTCCGAAGATTACATGCCAGTGTCTGCGTGTGCCGGTTCTGAACGGACATACAGCCGCAGTATTTATCAACTTTGAGAAGAAACCTACAAAAGAGCAGCTTATTGAGAAACTGGAAAGCTTCAAAGGATTTCCGCAGGAGGCAGGACTTCCAAGTGCACCAAAGCAGTTTGTCCGCTACATGGAAGAGGATAACCGTCCACAGGTAAGATTAGACGTAGACTATGAGAACGGAATGGGTGTATCCATCGGACGTCTCAGAGAAGATTCTATGTTTGACTTTAAGTTCGTAGGACTTTCACACAATACAGTCCGCGGAGCAGCAGGCGGAGCTGTACTCTGCGCAGAAGCACTGACGGCAAAAGGATATATTCAGGCAAAATAATCACAGAGGGGACATGAATACATGGCAAAACAGGGAGGTCAGACTCCACTTTACGAACAAGTGGTCAAGATGATCAAAGATCAGATTGTATCCGGGGTTTATACAAAGGGAGATCTGTTGCCAAGTGAAAAAGAAATGATTGATAATTTGGGGGTCAGTCGAATCACCGTCCGGAAAGCATTATCGATTCTGTCTGATATGGGTTATATCCGAACAGAAAAAGGGCGGGGGAGCGAAGTGATTCTAGATGTAGAAGACTTGCTGTCACGTGGAAAATTTTCAGAAGAGATGACTGCATATCGCAGACTATGCATGGAAGCAACACAGGTTCGGATTCTGTTAGAGCCGGAGATCGCAAGACAGGTTGCGATAAAGGCGACAGACGAGCAGCTTGCATCTCTTCGCATCTGGGAGAATCATATTCGGATGAAAAATCCAACGAATGAATTTCATTTGGCACTTGCAGAAATACTGGGTAATCAGGAACTTGTAGAAATGTTGCAACAGTTGATCGAGGTGGAGGAGTCAAAAGCGCCCAAAGATATGGTGTTGCCAGAACAACAGGAAAAGGTTGCACAGACATTAAGTTTACAACATCAGAAGATTTTGAGAGCAATCGAGGCGAGAGATGCTGAGTTCGCATATTTTTACATGAAAGAACATGAAAAATATGCAGAACAGATGTATGAAGATTATTTCAGACGTGTTATGGCGTAATATATGTTAGAATTTAGATTAGATAGAACCATCTGGATATAATATAGCAAATTGTATTCATAAAAGTTAAAAGTCATAAAAGGATAACAAGAAAGGAAGTATAGAGATATACTTCCTTTCTTGTTATCTAATTCTATAGATAGACATAACAACATGAAAATATTTATAGAAGATGTTCGTTAATATTTTGTGCAATACTGTCAAAAAAACGGCGAAGTTATTATGCGATAATACAGAAAAATGAGAAATATTATGTATATAATTGATTAAACAGGGAAAAGGTGTTATGATATATAACAAGTTGGAAGTGCAACAAGAAAGGAAGGTCAAGGGAAATATGTATGATTTTGACAAAGTAGTTGACCGCAGAGGTACAAGTAGTATTAAGTGGAATGTACAATGGGATTTTGGTCAAAAAGACGGATTGCTTCCATTTTGGATCGCAGATACGGACTTCGCATCTGAGCCGAAGATTCTTGAGGCGATGAAAAAAAGATGTGATCATCCGATTTTTGGTTATGCGGATCCATGGGATAGTGTGTATGATGCTATCCAGGGATGGTGGGATCGTAGACATGGATTCCACGCAGAAAAAGACTGGATGTTCATCAGCAGTGGTGTGGTAACCAATATTTACTTTAATATGCAGATGCTTGTTCCAAAAGGAGGGAAAATTCTTGCATTCACACCTGTATACGATCCATTCTTTGCAGCAATTGAAAACAGTGGACATGAATTAGTAGCATGTCCAATGGATCGGGTTGATAATTACTTTACTATCAACTATGAAAGATTCGAGGATGAATTAAAGAATGGTGTAAAAGCGGTTATGTTCTGCAACCCACATAATCCGGTCGGACGTGTGTGGACAGAGGAAGAGCTCCGTAAGCTTGTTGAATTGTGTGTGAAATATGACGTATATCTTCTAAGTGATGAAGTACATGCAGACTATGCTTTGACACGCAACTATACAACGCTTGGAAAGTTCCCGGAGATTTATGACAAACTGATTATTTACACAGCAATCAGTAAGTCATTTAACATGGCAGGTCTTGTATCTTCTTGTCTGATTATTCCAAATGTGGAATTAAAGAAACAGGTAGTTGCAGATTTTGAGTCTCGTTGGATGTTCGGACCATGTGACCTTGCATTTACAGCAATGGAAGCGGCTTATACATACGGTGACACATGGATGGATGAGGCACGCGCATATGTAAAAGCAAATGCAGATGCCACAGAGAAATTCATTGCAGAGAGAATGCCAAAAGTTCAGGTTACAAAGTATGAAGGAACATTCCTGATGTGGCTGGATATGAATTGTTATGGTCTGACAAGCGAAAAGATTACAGAGATTCTTGCAAAAGAATATGGGGTAGCGCTCGGAGACGGCAGCCACTATGGAAAAGATGCAGAAGGATTTATGAGATTTAACATTGGTTGTGCAAGAGAGACTTTGATGAAAGGTCTGGAACTGATGGCAGCAATGTATGATAAGTATGTGAAATAGGAATGAGGAGAACATTATGGGTGAAGAGAAGAAACAGGGAGAACTGAAAAAAGTTCTTGGCCTTGGGGATTTGATGGGAATCGGTATCGGACAGATCATCGGTTCAGGTATTATGTCACTGACAGGTATTTGCATTGCGCTGACAGGTGCAGGAACACCATTTGCTTTCCTGACAGCAGCACTTCTTGTTTTGTGTCCAAACATGGTTCTGGCTGTTCTTGGAGCAGCAGTACCGGCGACAGGTGGCATGTATACATATGTACGTGATTACATAGGAAGAAAGACTGGATTCTTTTATCTGGCACTTCTGGTAGCAGGACAACTAGTCCTTGCAATGTTTGCGATTACGTTCGCAGTTTACATGCATGATCTGCTTCCGGGAACAAATCAGACAGTTGTAGCATTTGTACTTTTAACAGTTTGCTTTATTATGAACATCCTTGGTGTTGAGATGGCTGCAAAACTTCAGAACATCCTCGTTATTGTTCTGGTAGTTGCAATGGCATTATTCATTATCTTTGGGTTGCCAAAGGTTGACTGGTCAGCATTTGACAGCATCGATAAAATTATGCCAAACGGATTTATTAACTTTATGACAGGTGCGAGCTTGCTTACATTTGCCACAGGTGGAGCGGAGTTCTTAAGTGAGCTTGGCGGAGAGATGAAGAATCCTGGACGTGATCTTCCGAGAGCGATGATCGGCTGTACAGTAGTAGTAGCTGTTATCTATGCATTTATCGGAGTTGTCGCAGCAGGAGTCCTTCCGGTTGACCAGATTGCAGGCGAAAGCTTATCACTTGTAGCAAAAGAGATTTTCCCGAAAGGATTGTATGTATTTTTCGTTGTTGGTGGAGGAATGTTTGCAGTAGCATCTACACTGAATGCAAGTTTTACTTGGGTAACAAAAGGTCTTCTTGTTGCAGCTGAGGAAGGCTGGCTTCCAAAGAAAGCGGCATATGTTGGAAAAAGGGGAACACCGGTTGTACTGCTTACAGTATTTTACATTATTGGTGCAATTCCGATTCTTACAGGCATGAGCCTTGAGACAATTTCAAGACTTGGTAATGGTCTGAGCCTGATTTATGTATTATTCCCAATTGCTACAGGATATCTGATTTATAAGAAAAATCCAGAAGCTATGGCAAAATCACCATTCAAAGTTGGAAAAGTTCCACTTTACATCTTTACAACAATAGGTCTGATTGGATATGTAATTGCAGCTGCTTTGAACTTTGCTGATATTCAGAACGCATGGCAGATGATCGTTGTATTCTTTGCAATCGTAATTATCTATGCGTTTGTAAGAGAAAAGAAAGTAAAAGAAATTGTTGGAGAAAAATAAAAACAATGCCGGAAATCATAAATGTGGCACATTTATGATGGTGGAAGGGATGCCAGAAAGCATCCCTTCTTGTGGCAGAAAAGTACCTTATGCCTAAAAAAGCACAATAAGTCCAGCTAATAAATGTCAATAGTTAAATGAGAAAAAAATTATTTTGTTTTCTGACTAAAAAAGGGCAAACTTTCCCCTTGGTGAAAATATCATTTTTTGAAAGATATTGAATCATTGGGTTCATAGTATTTTATGCAGCTATGTCGCATTTAGCAGCATTGTATTGTTTGATATGCTCCTGAGGAGCAATGATTTTAAATGGTTTGTTGTCTCTGAGTATTGCAAATATCATATTGCATACCTTATGTGAAACAGCTCCCATTGCTACGAGCTTTGGTTTTGAGTCACATTTCTTGAGGTAGTACTCACGAAGAACTGGATTTTTAGCTTCTCCATTACGGGAGATACTGATGCTTTGTAAGGTTAACGTGTGAATCACACGTCTGGCTATGGCAGAACCACGCTTAGACATTTGAACCTTGGTACCTTCAAATTTTCCGGATTGTTTTACTGCCGGATCAAGACCGAAATAAGCGAAAAGTTGTTTTGGTTTTGAAAATGCTGAAAAGTCACCAATCTCACCCATGATGGATACAGCAGACAAGAAACCAGCACCTTTAAATGTTTCAATCAAATGAATCTGCTTGACAAAGTCGGCATCTTCATTAGCATCAACAAGCTCATGGAGCGATTCAAGAATGTTGTTGATTTCTTCATCATATTTACGTATGAAGCTGATATAAAGGCGAATACGCTTGATGTTGCTGTCTATGATGTAACCAAACTGATTTGCATCAGTTGCCGCCTGAATTATGGCATTATACTTATTTTGAGCATATGTAAGTCCAAAGCGAGCTGTTGATTTGATGATATCAATAATCTCTTGCTTGTCTGCTTTAAGAAAAGCTGATGGAGAGGTATAAGTCTCCAATAATGTAAGAGAAGTGTTGATAGTAACCTTGGAAAAGATGTCAAGATACTGTGGAAACACCATGCGTAATTCACCCTGAAGCTTATTCACATAGGCACTGCGATTATCCATTAAATCGTAGTATTCACGGCATAGGTTACGGCAGTTTAGAGCAAGATCTGAAGGCATAAGTGAAACCTTTAAATCAGGTTTCAAACCAATCAAAGCAGCTTTTTTAGAATCAAAACGATCATTATGTACTTTTCGTATGTTGATGTTTGTGCTATTCTTAGTGATGATAGGATTAATAACCGAGCAGTTAAAACCCTTATCACGAAGATAGCAGAAGAGTGGGTAATGATAAATTCCCGTGGATTCGAGGAAAATGCGACTTTCCAAAGAATACAACTCTTCTGCTTCTTTTATTTTAGAAACAGCGGTTGTAAGGGAATCAATACTGTTATGTAGGATTTTGTAAGGTTTTCCTACGAATTGTTGGTTTGGAAGTGCTATAGACATCCATGAGAAATCAGCACCGATATCAATACCAACAGAGATGAATAAATCATCGAGATTAAAGAAA